>JAYWGJ010000117.1:0-2928 GCA_043778315.1 Saprospiraceae bacterium
TGTATGCCGTTGCAAGAGACCAATGTTAGGGTTTTGCTGTCGTAAACCGTGCCACAAGCGTTCGTAACGGTGTAGCGCAATTGATATTTACCAAAGCCAACAGCGCTGCCGTTAATCTGCGAACCAAGCGGATTTACCATAGCATTTGGCACGAGTACGCCTGCCATAGTGTATAAACTATAAGTGCCGCCCGACGGTGTAGATGGTGTACTTACGGGTGTAAATGCGGCAGTTCCTGATTTGCAACGCGCAGGAATAGGCTGCAAAACGGGCATCTGTCCTGTACTGATAGTACGAAGTGTAGCAGTAGCGGCATCTATGCCACCCACTAAACCGCAGCCGTTATTATTGATGTTACAGCGAATGCTGTAGCCGTTCGGGTCAAAGGCTGCATTATAATTGAATTTGAGGAGATTGGTTTGCGAGCCTATAAAGTTAGGGTCGTTGGTGGGTATGTCCACAAACTGCCCGCCGCCTGGCGGCTGGTTTTGCCATTGATAGTTCGCACCTGTCGCGAGGGTGAGTAGTTCCCTACCTTGTTTGTAGCCGCAGAGAGTAGTAATAGTGGAGGAAACGCTGATAGGTGGTATGGGTACGCCGATAGTACCGACGAGGGGCATATTACTTTTTGCCCAAGTAGTAGCTTGGCTAAGTGCCAATAAATTTTTCGCGCCCTTTAACGACTCACCACCTGAAGACAATAAAGTTTTACGCTGTGCAGCAGGTACAACGTCATAAAAATTAATGCGATAACCCATTAGCTCAGCGTCAATATAAGACGAAGCTGTACTTAATGGGTCAATAGCATGACCTAAGCCTAAGGCGTGACCAAACTCGTGTAGCATGACCGCATAAAAATCTGTTGTATTTGCTGGTTTTGCCACTAAACCCGTAGAGTCGTACATGAAGTTATTAGAAGTGCCATCTAGGGCGTTTAATGCTAAATCCATATCAAAACCATTATTAATAGCTCCATCACGAGTAGTAGTAGAATTGACTTCTGTTTTAGCATTACGCTTAAAAGTTCCTGATAGTACAACATAATCACTACCTGTAGGTAGTCCAGATTGTTTGATAATACAAGTATCGCCTGCGAAGGAAGTACTAAGCGTGGGTGTAGGGTCTATTTCAAAATAGGTGTAGCCTAAGCGTTTATTCCAGTCCCGTGCGGCTTGAAAAATGTAGGCTTTCTTTTCGTCAGATATATCTCTATGGCAACGGATAATCTTTATTGTTTTGCATCTTTGATTTGCCCATTTGTAATAATCTTTACCGCTTGAGTTAGGTGCAAGTTGCATAGTATCACTATAAAAATTATGGGTAATGTGCAGTATATTAGCACTTGTACCAAGATAACCGCCATCATTTCTCACATTTATCTTTCCACTACCTGCAGTTTTATAAACATCTTTGTAGAGATATGCGGGACCTAAGTAACTATTGGGTACAAATACCTTAATCAAATTATCAGACCAATAAATAATATCCTTTGGGTTTAGGCTATCGTTCATTCTATCTGTCCCATTTGATTTATAAGGAAGGTGTGCATTTCTAAACTGCACGGCAGATAGTGCAGTTTGCGTACCAAAATTACTACCTGTAATGGTCAGTGTATCCCCTACCCGCACGCAAAGTGCTTGGGCTAAACGAAGTGATAACGGGCGCGGCACAAACACTATTGATGCGCAATGCCGCATTATTACGAAACGTGATAGCATACTGGTTGGTAGCCGCGCTATATGCCGCGCTTGGCGTAGTGGTAAAAAAAGAATTGAGTGCTATTTGCAATGTGCCTGCATTGGGTACACAAGTTAGAGCAGGGTCTTTGAGCTTCATTTTTATGTGCATCAATCGTTGCGGTGTAGTGCTTATAGCAGGGCGATTGTAAGGAATATTAGTACCCGAAGAAGTATAGTTATTGACGTAAAGTTTTACACCAATCTTCTGTTGATACACCTCCCAATAGATACTATAACCATATTTAGGCTGCGGCTGCCCGTTCACTAATATAGTACCCAAAAATGCAGGGTCAAGCGTAAGGCTTGCTATATCAGACACGGCATTGCACCCAGACGCGGTGTTACAAAAATAAAAAGGATTGAAATTGATAAAAAAACTCAGTTCGTTTGGGTAGGTGAGCGTTGCGGCTTGCGCCATCATATCATATTCATAATACCCGCCGCTTGCGGTTTGATTAGTAGCCCAAAGCTCTAAACCAACGGTAGGCAGCCGTTTAGTACTGCCCAATCCGCGTTTGTGCTTTTTTGTTTTTCTTTTCGTGTTTTTTGCAGGCGCAGAAACAGGAGCTTGTTTAGCTATGGTTTCTTTTTCTATTTTATCCAATACCTCGTGTTGGAACTCCTGAAAAGTTATAATTTTAGTAATTGTAAACCCGTCCATAAAAATACTATCTCGATTATTCGAGAGATACTCGACTACTCGGCTTGCAGGTGCCTCTGTCATATAGCGTAAGCGATATTTAGAGGCAGGAAACGTCTGCGGGTCGTCGGAAAACTTACAAAAGAAAAAACGTTGGTCGCCATCTCCGTTTTGAAAATTGTCGTAAAGCTGTACGTCCTGATTAGGTACGATTGGACCATTGCCAACATTGCCGTAGCCATTGTTCAGCCAAATCTCTACGGTATCGCCAACGCGGAGTTCGCCCCGATACACTTTTCGGATTTGAATCAACTCGACCAATTGATTTCGACCATTTACGCCAACATTTCGGCGTTTAAGTGGTAAGCCTTCAAATACAAAGGGCGTGTTTTTGTACACAAACTCCTGTATTTTGGGATAGGTACTGTAATCAATACCTCGTTGTTGCGCACTCGCAACATTCATAAATAAGCTCAGCATAGCGAGCAGTAGGATTGCTTTTTTCATGGTAACATGATTTTTGGTAAAAAATAATATGGTTTAAAATAT
>JAYWGJ010000118.1:0-2924 GCA_043778315.1 Saprospiraceae bacterium
ACCGTGATGCTATTGAGCTTCGGGTCGCTGCTGTCGGCACCGTTATTCATTGTAAATTGATATATATCGAACGATGCGTCTGTATTTGCGGTAAGCCCGACAATGCGGTTAGAGCTTAAAGTAGCAGTTTTCGCGCCCTTATCGAGCTTAAAATATACATCGTCTGACGATGAATTGATAGCAAAGCCAAGATTATTGGCAGGTTTCCAGTATTGCGCGAACTTTTTAGCCGCATATACATCGTATCCGCCGCTTCCTTCGGGTCTGTTAGAACTGAAATAAAGAGCAGTTTTGTTAATATCATAAAACGGGCTTATCTCATCGTTCGTTGTATTGATGGACGCGCCTGCATTTTTAGGCGTGGTAAACTGTCCGTTAGGGAGCATCACAGCCGACCATATATCCGCGCCGCCCAAGCCGCCTGTACGGTTAGTACTAAAATACATTACTTTATTGCCGCGTTCGTTCACCGTGAAAAGCGGGTCGGAGGTGTTCCAGCCGTTTGCAGTAGTGCCGTTGATGATAGCAGGTAGTTGTAGTACATTCGTAATTTCAAACTTACTATTTACCTCACCCGAGCATATAGTTTGCCGTTTATTACCGTTGGTCAAAACGGTATTTTTGGTAAAAAATATCTTTTTGTCGTCTGCCAAAAACACACTGCCTACCTGTATGTCTTGGTCAGTGAGTTCGGTGATGACCCCGTTTTTCTCTATCTTGATTTGTGCTTTGCTGTGGTCGCCCATAGTAGTAAACACGAGCTTATCATCGCTTGCGGCAGCACCGTTTTTGTCGTCTTGTGGTGTGTTTATGCCTGCTTTTACAGTTTGTATGACGTAACGGGAGGTGTATTTGGTAAACGCGCTCAGCGACTTGCTGCACCCGCTAATGTGCGCAAGTGTAGTTATGTATGTAGCGTCGTCCTGATTTTTGTATTTCCCTGCAAAGGCATCGAGGTTTTCGATGGCGGCTTTGTATTCACCCAAAAATTTCTGGGTGACACCGAGGTAATAGGCGTTTTCGGGATATTTTTTTGCCTTAGTAGAAGCGGCTACGTCTTTCAAATACTTTTTGGCAAGGCTGTATTTTTTTAGCTCGAACGCTGCGATACCTGCATTGTAAGCCGCAGGAATATTATTAGGTCGTTCTGCCAACACGAAAGTATATTGGTCAAGCGCAAGGGCATACTTTTTTTGCTCGAAAGCAGCGTCTGCATTGCGCTTAGCCTCGCGCCACGATATTTTAGGTGGCGTTTGCTCCTCGTAAATGTGAAAGGCGTGTGCCGAGCGAGGGTTTGTGAACAGCAAGCTAACTGTGAGGAATAAAATCGTAAGAGTTTTTAGGTACATAATCTATAATTTAATAATGAAGTTTTTTTTGTGAATGCAATAAAGGGTGTGTGCTTCAGCTTTTGTACAATTTTTTGGCTCGGGGCGAGTTGTTTGAATAGCAATAAAAATATGTACGAAATAAAAAATAGGGTTTGGAAGTAATAAATTAGTATGCTATATATATGGCTTGTGGGATTTAAAAGGTTAAAAATTATTTATTTGAGCTATTTATCTATGAAAAAAACGTACAGTTCTTTGCTTCCGTGCGCACCTATGACCGAAGTATTTTCGCTATCTGCGGTTCTACTCGCACCTGTCACTATCGAGTACATAGATGCAGAATTGCGTAACGAAGTAGCCTGAGCCATTTGTAGCGCGTCCGAAATATCTGCGCAGAGCTGCTTTTGATGTGCCAATACAATGTGTACGGGTGGAAATATGCTCAAACTACGTCCCGACGCGCTACGCGAACTGATTAAAATGCTTCCCGTCCGGGCGATGAGCGCGTCGCAGGTTGTGATGCCTACCTCGGCGCGGTCGAGTTGCTTGCCGATACGTCGTTCGCGTATGTCGTTGCGCTCCAAAAACTCCTGTATGTCTCTCTCCCAAACGTATAGATGCCGCCATTGTTGCGTTTGTATCAATTCTTTTATCGATGCGGCTGCATCTTTTGCGCTTTCGCAATACACAAATTTACCATTTGCTTCCATCAAGTTTTGTGCAAAGCTAAACGCTAAATCCTCGTCGGGTGCAACGAGTACTTCGCTTATCTGCCCGCGCTCGTCGGGAAAAGGCAAAGGCGTAGTTGTGCGTAAACCTTGGCGCACCGCCTGTAGTATTTCGTCTTTATTTTTGGTAGAATTATACACTTTGAAAAAAATTGTTAGCCTACATCAAATTGTTTTATATTAAAAGTCACCTATTTGAGCAATATGTGAACAATGTCAAAATTAAGGGCTATTTTTATATTTTGCAAATATTGCAACTATATATTGTAAAGTAATTCAATATGTAGCTTATATTTTGTAAAATATTTTTTGTAAAATATTGATTAACAATATATTAGGGTCAAAAAAATATTTTTATTTTTTTTCGATAATTCAATATTTTTTTACAATTGGGTATAATTTGGCTAAATTTGAGGAATAAATGGTATAAAACAAAATGTTTCTACTTTATTTTATATTTTTATCTTTTTCTAAATAAGAAATCCTTTATTTGTCAATACAGAGCTAATTTATTACCTTTGTCTTTGAAAATATTATTTTACAATATTAAATATAGTTACCATTTTGTCTGTTTCTTTAATTACTAAATACTTTCCCGACCTCAGTGCCACACAAGTAGCTCAGTTTGAGCAAATATTCGATTTGTATAGCGACTGGAACGAGCGCATCAACGTCGTTTCGCGCAAAGACATCGAGCATCTGTATCTACATCACGTTTTGCATTCGTTGGCGATAGCCAAAGTGGTAGCGTTCAAGCCGAGTACGAGAGTAGTGGATTTGGGTACGGGCGGTGGTTTTCCAGGTATTCCGTTGGCGATTATGTTCCCCGAAACGCAGTTTTTATTGACCGATAGCATCGGTAAAA
>JAYWGJ010000119.1:0-8065 GCA_043778315.1 Saprospiraceae bacterium
CGTTGCCCGTTCCATACGAGTTTTAGCTCTGATTTGTTGGTGCCGCGCTGTATATTTTTGATGGTAAAACGGTGTGCGCGGTGGTCGTCGGCGTGTGTCCATTTTACCTCCAAAGCGGTATTGCCTGTTTGTGTAGCAAAAAAGGACTGCTCGACCAAGTCGTTTTCGGCGTAGTCGCCTGTATTGACCACGCCGCTATAAGACTGTTTGGTTAGGTCGGCGGCGTTAGTAGTTTCAAAACCGTCGGTTTGTACGCCGATAGTCTGCCGTTTGCTCCTGAAATCCCACTCGAAGTTGTATAATTTCTTGTCGACGTTCGGGTAGAGCTTACCGACTTGCACCGAACCTGTATAGGTTTTGTTGGCGACCAAAACGGCATCAGGCGTGAACTTGATGGTGTGCGCATCTTCCCATACTGCCTTTCCCGCAACGGACGGGCTAATGCCAAAAACGCCGCTTTCTACGTCTTTGCCTATCATTTTGATCGTCGCGGCAGCTTCGTTAAGCCGCACTCGAATAGGGGTAACGCGCGATACTTCGCCGCCTGTATAGGCGTAAATGTAGGCACTAAACGCAGGATTAACGGCACGCACCGTAGGGTCGTGGGTTTTGTGAAAACTAACTAAGCCGAGAACGGCTAAGAGAGTGAGGGCAGCCGAAGCAATGCCGAGTTTGACATGGGGAGATAGCATAATTGGAAAAGGGAGGCTAAAAATGAAAGGGAAAGGGAACGGAATTACACAGTAAAAATAGGCTTTTATTCTGGTATAAAGGTACATTCTTTATTCCTAATTTATTAAACTAATTTTTTTAAATATTCATAAAAAAAGCCATATTAAATATATTAAATGTAACATATATTAAGTTTATTTGTAAAATAATTATTATAATAAGCTTATTTTTGTGACATCAAAATATTATATCTAAAAATAAGTATATGGATACTACTATATTTTTAAATATTATATTTTCTTAGTATTTTCAGTATTATTATGATTTTATGGAGGTAATATTTTATTATTTTAAATAAAAAATAGTGACATTTATTTTAATTTTAAATCATTTTTAATTTTCTATTAATAATTGTGACATTCTTTATTATATAAAAACCTCGTATATTTGCAAAGTGATAAGATAAATAGTCTGTCACAAATAATTATTTATTTATAATTTATATTTAATAGTTCATATATTTTTATTGTTAATCTAATTCCTAATCGTATGAAAAAGTTTTTCTACATCTTTTTAATGGTCGGTATTTGTGTCACTATAAGTAGTGCGCAACTTGCCAGTCCCCTCAATATGCCAGGCACATGGAACGGCTTCACCAATCCGCCTGCGACGGGTAGTGCTTTCCTCAACTTAGGCTACCAGTGCGGCGGACCCAATCGGTATGTCGGTCGTTTTTGTGTCTCCGCCGATGCGCCAGCAGGCGCGCAAAGTTTTAAGCTAACGAGCGATGCTTTCGGAAATCCTTACGGCAATCAATGGTCGCTTAACGGCGGTACTGTTGTTTTCAATACGCCGCAGTTGTATCAGTATTGCTCGAGTTGCGGCGCGATGGGTAACACCAATATCACGCTCACGGCAGGCAGATGCTACACCGTATTGTTTCAGTCTATGGGCTATGGCAATACCAATGTGAACATCATCGAGACCGCCTACACACCCAAAACGCTCACCAATATTGTACTCACTAAGTCGCCGAGCTGCCTTAGTACTACCGTACAGATGTCGGCGAGCGCGACGCTTTCAGCAGGTGAGTTCGCTTATGTGCGATATAGTTTTGACAACTTCGCTACTTCTACTATCGTAGCGGTAACTATGCTCGGCGCAACGGGTACAGCTACTATTCCACCTGCACCTCCAGGCGCAACGGTTTCTTATTACGGCTTCACGTCCAATCAAGCGAGCATCGCTACCTTTGGCACGAACGGCGTGAACGCCGATATGAATTCGATACACCTAATCAATGGCGCAGGCTCGACGGGCGCAACCACCGCGACCGCCGCTTCAGGTTGTCTCAACCTCAGCTATGTAATACCAAACTTACCAACGGCTGCCATAACAGGCACGACTACGGTATGCACAGGCAGCCCGAGTACGGTTTTGTCGGCGAGTACGTCCACACCCGTAAGCGGTTTTATGGCTACTTACCAATGGGGCGGCGCGGCGACGCAAGGTCCGAACCTCAACCCAAATCTTAGCACCACAGTTGCAGGTACTTATACCGTTACGGTGACGAATAGTTTTGGTTGCACCAAAACCGCAAGTATCGATGTGACTACTGCGGTTGCGCCTACGGCGACCATCACAGGTGCAAATAGTTTTTGTCCGAACGGCAACACTACCCTTTCGGCTGCCACTTCTACGGCGGGCGCAGGTAGCATTGTGTCTTACGAGTGGTTTTTGAACGACGTGAGTATTCAAGGACCGTCTGCTTCGGCAACTTTATTGGCTACCCAAGCAGACAATTATAAAGTAAAAACCGTTAATACGAACGGCTGTTGCAATACCTCCGCAGCTACGGCTGTCACAGCAGGTTCAGCACCTGCCGCGCCTACCGCAACTACTACCGTCAATTATTGTCAAGATGCAATGGCTATGCCATTAGTTGCCACAGGTACAAATCTCAAATGGTACGCCTCGGCAGCATCGGCGGCAAGCAGTACAAGCGCACCTACTCCGACTACCGTAGCAGCAGGTACTACTTCCTATTTTGTAAGCCAAACGAACGCAGCAGGCTGCGAGAGTCCGCGCCTCAAAATTGATGTAGTGGTGAAACCAAAACCGACCGTTACCGCTTCAGTGCGTGCGGCTTCTTGTACACCTACCAACGTAGGCACAGCAGAAATCACCGTTCAGGACGGCACAGCAGGCTACACTTATGCGTGGAGCAATGGCACGAGCGGAACTTCGGTGACAGGCGCGGGTACTTATAGCGTCGTCGTTACCGATAGCAACGCAACGCCTGCGGGCTGCACGGCTACGGTTTCGGGTATCATCGTACCATAGGGACGCATCAAAGTTTCGGTTTTTTATTATAAACAAAAAAAATAATCTAATAATGACAATAAGATATATATTCATATTCCTACTAATAGGATTAATAGGCAATACGGCTTTGGCGCAATCCTGCGTATCAACCGCGCCGACGGCAACAAGTCCACTCTCCTACTGCCAAAACGCAGTAGCTGTTCCGCTTACCGCAACAGGTACGGCGTTGAAATGGTACACCGCCGAAACAGGCGGCGCAGGTAGCACTACCGCACCTACACCAACTACAACTACGGCAGGTACGACAAGCTACTGGGTCACGCAAACCCTCGCGGGCTGCGGCGAAAGCGAGCGCGTACAAATAGACGTAGTCACTAACGCACTACCTACTGCGCCCGTAGCGGCTGCAACAGTTAATTACTGCCAAAATGCAACGGCAACCGCGCTTACCGCAACAGGACTTACGGGTGCTACCTTGAATTGGTACACCGTAGCTACGGGCGGCGCAGCGTTAGGCGCAGCACCTACACTAAGCACTACTGCCGTAGGCAATACGTCTTACTGGGTAAGCCAAACTGTAGGCGGCTGCGAAGGTTCTCGTTCTCAGATAACGGTAACGGTAAACGCTCTACCTGCTTTACCGACTATTGCAGTCACGCAAAACTGCGGTGGCACAAAAATAATGACCCGCAATAACGTGACGGGTTTGAGCTATCAATGGTTTAATAGTGCTACGATAATAGCTGGTGCTACTGGTTTGACACAAAGTAGTACTACGACTGGTTCTTTTACTGTACGCGCTACCAACTCACTCGGCTGCTCGGCTACTTCGGTAGCAGACGTAACTGCGGTAAGTGCTGCCACTTGTTTAGGTAACGATAACTGTACTGGTGCTATCACTTTGATACCAAATACTACACTCACGCCTACATCGGGTACAACTTTTGGAGCTACCAACGCGGGACCAGCACTTACAGGCTGTGTGGGTACTGCCAACCATGATGTTTGGTACTCGTTTGTAGCACCTGCTGCTTCGGTAGGTATAACCGTTGGCGGTCCGTCAGATTATGTACATCAAGTATTTAGCGGAACTTGCGCGGGTCTTACTTCCTTAGTATGCTCCGACCCTAATACGAGTACAGTATCAGGTTTAACTATTGGACAAACTTATTTTATACGCGTATATTTATATTTTGGTACTACTCCTACTGCTGCTACGGGTGCGCATACCATTGGAATTACCTTCACTCCGCCAGTTCCTGGTTGCAACTTAGGCTCGGGTGTGACCAATTTGGCATCACTACCCTATACTGGCACTGCATTGACCAACTGCGGAGGCGGAAACGACCAGACAGCTGCAAATACACTCGCCTGTGGTAGTACTTTTTATTTAGGAGGAGAGGATAATATGTATGTGTTCACCCCTACGGTATCAGGTTTCTCTACTATAAACGTAACAGCAACAGCAATTGTAACTCCAGCTACTGCTGCCTCAACCTATGTGGGTTTGATGTTGTATCAAGGCTGTCCGCTGTCCAATAGTACTGCTGTTGGTACTTGCGTGACGAGTTCTAATAGTTCGTCAGGCACTCAGACCTTAAGCAATGTTAGTTTAGTAGCAGGACAAACCTACTACCTATTAGTAGATTCCTACCCCACTCCAAACTGCCACCCATCGTTTACTTTGACCATACCTGCGCCTGCACCTGCTGTCGCGCTAGCTTGCGTAGCCGCACCAACCGTGCCTACCAATGCGGCTACGGGTATAGTCAATAATACGCCTTTACGCTGGCCCGCAGTGGCAGGTGCTACGAGCTACGATGTATATTTGGGTAGTAGCCCAACAGCTTTGAACCTTTACGGTAACTTTATCAGTGCAGAGGTTTCGGCTACTGTAATAACTGGTGCAGCCGTGCCTTTTTTGAACTCTAATACTACTTACTACTGGCAGGTAGTGCCGCGCAACGCTAGCGGAGTACCAACAGGGTGTAGTACGTTTAGTTTTACTACGGCAGCTTCGCCTACTAATGTTGTTAATACTATTGAGGTCAATGCGTGCTGGTCGCCTCCTGGCGGAACTACCGCTAATGTACCTGTTAGCTCTGCTACCTTAATAACATCCGCAGGTACAGCTCCTGTCGGTGGCGTAGTTACTGCTGTTGTAAATAGCTTAAGTAATGATGACTCGGGTGTTATTGTCACCTCTCCATTTCCCTTCAACTTCAATAATATAAACTACAACTCTTACTTTGTAAGCAGTAACGGTAATATACAATTTAGTACTAGTAGCTCTACCCAATATATAAATGCAGCACCTGGTACCACAGGCTTGCCCGATTTTATGCTCGCGGCTTTTTGGGACGACCTTAGAGTAGATTGTACCGCGCCAAACAGCAGTAGCGTCACTATGGACGTGTATGGTACTACGCCCAACCGTTATACAGTAATTTCATGGAATAATGTACACCGCTTCTCCACTTCTTGCGGTAATAATATCGACTTCCAAATTGTGCTACAAGAAGGCGCGAACGGCAGAGTTCAATACAATTACTTACCCAATTATAATCAATATACTGATGCAGGCACAACCCCGCCGATATACAATGCGACTATTGGCGCAGAAGTAACTACTGCTAATGTAGCTATTGCCTCGGGTATTACCAATAATTTTCCTTTTGGTGGTGCATCGTACTACTTTAATGTAGGCGGCGGTGCCATACCGCTTGCAGGCGCGCCTACGGGTTCTTCTATTTGCAACTGCTCTATTGTAGCTACCACACCGACTAATACCGACCCTGCTCCAGGTTGCAGTGGTATAAGTAGTACCATTACAGGTACGGGTTCTATCAACTTTACGGGTAACTACTCTTTTTGGGATTCGCCGAGAGGTGGTAATCAATTCACCAACTTGAATGGTTATGTAGTAAGCGGTAGCGCACTCACTACGCCTGCTACCTTAGCGGCTGGCAGCTACGACTACTATATACAAGCGGATAACTCGCCCGCTACTTGTTCGAGCATACGCAAAAAAGTGACTTTATTGGTAAACCAAACACCTGCTGCACCTACGGCGGTTACGCCTGTTTCGCTGTGCCAAAACTCCGTAGCGTCGCCTTTATCTGCCTCAGTAGTAGGCGCAGGTACATCACCTACCTCGGCTGCCGCCACCTTCAATTGGTACACTACCGCCACAGGTGGAACTGCATTAGCAGGCGCGCCTACGCCGCCTACTACTACCCTTGGCTTACCCGCCATATCGTATTGGGTGTCGCAAACGACCAACACTTGCGAAAGTCCGCGTACCAAAATTGATGTCAATGTCATCGCTTTGCCTACACTTACTTTAAGCAAAGTTGATGCTTGTGCAACTACGGGTAGCATTAGCTTCACTACGGTAGCAGGTTTGATGTACGGCTTCTCGGCTGGACCTACCTATACAGGTACTTCGCTGAGTGCGGGCTGTATCGCAAGTAATACCGTAGCAGGTGTTAATACCATTAGCAACTTAGCTCCAGCAGCTTATACCGTTCGTTTGTACAATCCTATTACGGGTTGCTTTACTGATGCAACGGTAACTATTAATAATACACGTCCCGTCGCGCCTACATTTACTGTGGTAGCCAACGACGGTTGCGGAGGCTTAGGCAGCATCGCATTAGCGAGCGGCAGCAGCGTAAGATACTATACCGATGCAGCATTGACTACGCCAGCAGGCGGCTCTACTACCGTGCCTACTTTCCCTACCGCTCCGAACGGCAAACAAGTCGTGGCATACGCAGTAGCTACGTCGGGCGCGTGCGTGAGTGTGACTACGCCTGTCATCGCTGTCGTAACGCCTAATAACGGCGTGACCGTCAATGCAGGTCCTGATATTACCGCTTGTGCGGATTGCGGTTCTGTATTACTCAGTGGCGCGAGCGTCACAGGTGTACCTACTGCCGTACCTAACCGCACGGGTACATGGAGTATCGTGCCGAGCGGCACTGCTTATACAGGCGCAGGTGCGTTAAGTTCAACTTCCGCTACCACTACACCAAATACAGTTACTTATACGCCCGTTGCGGCAGACGCAGGTAAAGTCGTTCGCTTACGCTTAACCTCGCACGACCCTGAGGGTCCGTGTCCGACCAAGTTTGATGAAATGGATATTAGCATCAATCAAACTGTCGCGCTTATCGCGACTCCATTAGACATTACTTGTACCGACCCAACTCGTGTTTTAGATGCCTCAACAAGTACCAATACAGGCGGTACAAAAACATACCTATGGGCAGCAGGCTCAGGAGGAATTATTGATTCGGGCGGTAGCACCGCAATGCCAACGGTGAGCGCAGGCGGTGTATATACCGTTACGGTTACCGCAGGCGGCTGCTCTTCTACCAAAACAATTACGGTAACAGAGACCAAAGCACCGCCAACCGTAACTACTACCTCGATTACCAACGTATGCCCTGCAACTACCACAAGCCTTGTCACCGCTATCACGAGTAGCACAACAGGTTTGACTTTGGCTTATTATAGCGATGCAGGTTTAACCACCGCAGTTGCTGACCCTACAATGGCAGCCACGGGTGCTACTTACTACGTCTTGGCAACGAATACGACAACAGGTTGCACCGCAAGTGCAGCAATAATGACTACGATTACGGCTTGTTGTACCAATCCTACCTTCAGCGCACCAGTTATAGTCGACGTGACTTGTAGTGCTATGGGTAGCATAAATTTAACGCAAACTGGTGGTACAACCACAGGTTTAACTTACGCATGGACAGGTACAGCTCAGGTCACAGAAGATATTACGGGTTTAACAGCAGGTACTTATACCGTTACAGTTACCACAACGGGTGGTTGCTCCGCGACAGTTTCTGCAACCGTCGATAGTAACATCACCCCACCGACCGTAACCACAGGTAGTGACTTTACGACGGTTACTTGTACCAACGAAACGGCAACGCTCACGCCGAACGGCGCAGGGTTTGTATGGAGCGGCGGTACGAACGTAGTGATGCCTACGGCGACTACTACTTATACCGTCACCGCGACAGCCGCGAACGGTTGTACGGCAAGT
>JAYWGJ010000120.1:0-2903 GCA_043778315.1 Saprospiraceae bacterium
ATTTATCTACACTTGAAAAATAGCTTAAAAGCTACGTTTCACTACGTTTTAACTATTTTTCGGCGTTCCCGATAATGCAAACTAATTTAAAACATCTACCTACAATAATTTATACGATTTTTTGATATAATTATACACTTCGTCCGTCAGGTCGGTGAGGCGCGCCACACGGATATGGTTTTCGAACCTGCCCGAGTACGCCATGCTTTTCACGACGGGCAACTCGGTTTGTTCGGTTTCGGAATAAAACTTCAAATCCAATTGCGTTTTCATGGGTCGGACAACAAAAAAAGTTTGATTATGCACAAAAACGATACAGTTTTGCGTTGCGCTAACCGCAATATTGTCCCATTCTATTATTTCAGTCAGCAATTTATCAAACACAAATTCCAACTCGACAGCTTTATTTTTGAACAACTCGCCGATGTCCATTTTGACGCAATTGTGCCATTGATTCGGGTTGCGCAGTTCGCGCTCACATTTCGGGCAAATATACATGGGTTGTTTTGGGTTTTGAATTTGATTTACCTAAGGAACGCGTCCAAAATAAGTTACTATATTCTCACTTGTCTGGGCTACGCCCGTTCACTGCAAATAATGGTAGTTTTGCTACCTTTATTTTTGTTCATGCCAAAACTGCGTTAGATTATCGTTACGATGCTAGGCAGCGCGTCTCAAATCTGCCTTGTTTTGACCCAAAATCCTGCGTGACAATATTCAGTACCTTATTTTCTCTTCATTCCTAAATTCCAAATTATCAATAAAACCGATTAAGTTGTTTTTCCTATCCAAAAAAACAGGGTCTAAGTCAGCTATTTTTTTGGCATATATAATGTCCTCAAAAGAAAAAAGCATTAAATTATCCTGCACTCGCGCCACGTTTAGTAGGTCTTCAAATTCAATAAGACACATCGCATCGTCAGTAATAAGCTCTAATTTATATCGCGAATCGGTGAGGATTAAGATAGCGGTAATCCCTAATTTTTTTAAAATGCCATTATACTGAACCCGCAGCTTTTCGTATTCTATCATTACACCTGTTCTTTCTCTGTAAAGCTCCATATATTTTAAATCTTCCATAAAAAAATTCCAAGTATGCTCAAACGTCAGACAAAACAGCGTGACGGTATGATTCGGGTAAAAATAAAAATCGATATCCTCGTCTTCGCAGCCCTCTATCGGAATTCTTATGCTATAATAAGGTAGATAATCCTCGCCGTCGGGCGTATTGTAATTATAATGTTCAATCATCACTTTATAACGGTTCGGTCGCCCAAAATTAGTGCTGCGCTCTTCCTCTTCCGCTCTCATCGCTTCATCATCGTGATAGATGCGCAAGTCAAAATCGGCGTTTAATTTCGCCGAAATATGCGCCATAAAAGTATCGATATCCGAATGATAGTAGCTGTAAGCCGCATAGCCATAAATATTTTTTTCGAGTCCCATAAGTTTTTTTATATTTACAAAACATTCATTATTAGATTCTTATACAAGAATATTTTTTATTGGATAACGCCCAACCGCTTGCCTACTTTCGTAAACGCGGCGATAGCGGCAGCTAAATGCTCGGGTTCGTGCGCCGCCGATAGCTGTACGCGAATACGCGCCTGCCCCTTGGCGACTACGGGATAGAAAAACCCGATAACGTACACGCCTTCGGTGAGTAGCTCGGCGGCGAACTGCTGTGCGAGCGGCGCATCGTAGAGCATGATAGGCACGATAGGGTGGTCGCCTGGTTTGATGTCGAAGCCTACGGCGGTCATTTCAGTTCTGAAATAAGCGGTATTTTGCGCCAATTTGTCGCGCAGCGCGGTAGAGGAAGTGAGCAAATCCAAGACTTTGAGCGATGCGCCTGCGATAGTCGGCGCGAGCGTATTAGAGAATAAATACGGTCGCGAGCGTTGCCGCAACAACTCTACTATCTCTTTGCGCGCCGCCGTGAAGCCGCCGCTTGCGCCGCCGAGTGCCTTGCCGAGCGTACCTGTGATGATGTCGATGCGACCCATCACGTTATGGTATTCGTGCGTGCCGCGTCCCGTTTTGCCCATAAAACCGGTGGAGTGACACTCGTCAATCATCACTAAGGCGTTGTATTTGTCGGCGAGGTCGCAGATTACGTCTAAGCGCGCCACCGTGCCGTCCATCGAGAACGCGCCATCGGTGACGATGATGCGATGCCGCGCCGAAGCTGCCGCTTGTAGCTGCGCCTCGAGGTCGGTCATGTCGTTGTGCGCGTAGCGAAAACGTGCCGCCTTGCAGAGCCGCACGCCGTCGATGATAGAGGCGTGATTGAGCGCGTCGCTAATGATAGCGTCTTGCGCGTCGAAGAGCGGCTCGAATACGCCACCGTTTGCGTCGAACGCGGCAGCGTACAAAATGCAGTCGTCTGTATCCAAAAAATCGGCGAGGCGCGCCTCCAATTCCTTGTGTATGTCTTGCGTGCCACAAATAAACCGCACCGACGACAGCCCAAACCCGTGCGTATCGACCGCCGCTTTCGCCGCCGCCGTCACTTCGGGGTGCGCCGACAAGCCCAAGTAATTGTTCGCGCAAAAGTTAAGTACTTCGCTGCCGTCCTCGAGACGGATAACCGCCGCTTGCGCGCTCGTAATTACGCGCTCCGACTTGTACAAACCCGCCTCGCGAATGCCGTCGAGTTCGGTTTGTAGCTGCTCCTGAAAAGAAGTGTAAGGTATCATAGTCTATATATTTTTTATTTTTTTACGGTGTAAAAGTAGGTATAAATACGGAATATTACTATTGTAAAATACATACTTTTTGTAACAAATATATCCGCTTATCGCCAACAAAAAAAAGCCGCTTCGTCGTACAGACTAAACGGCTTTTTTTGATTTTGATTACAATAACTACTTACCGCAGCAGCGTCACGTCGCCTTTGTATT
>JAYWGJ010000121.1:0-2857 GCA_043778315.1 Saprospiraceae bacterium
TTTGCACTACCTAAAACGATTAATGTAATCGCGAATAAACTTTTCATAATAAATGGGGTATTGAAAAATAATTGATAAAACTGATTTAATTGTAATGTATTTTTGACTCTTTATAGGAACGGCAAATATAGGGCTTTATTTTTATTATATAATGTGTATCTATAAATATTTTCGCTCAAAACTTAATTTTACTAGCAAAAATCTCATAATCTTTTAGCACTTGCAAAAAGTGTTGTTTTCGGCTCGGCTCGATAGACAATTCGTGAAGTGGATTGAAATTTGCGCCTTCGTTAAACGGAATATAGCTTGGCTCGTTAGCGTCTGTTTCTTGGAATGGCGCGACCGACCATTCGCCGTTGCGAAACAAAAATCGGCTATTGTCATGCACAAAACAAATCTGATTGTATTTGAATTTGGCGTGTGTTTTGCCATGATTATTATACCAATAAGACGACAAAATGGTAGAACTTTGCTCGGGATTTTGGAGTAGCGACGCAGCAGGCGTACTGATGCCGACGGTCTGCAAAATTGTATCGTACAAATGCCGCGTACTGACGGGCGTATGCTCGGTGCGTGCAGGCGTATGGTTGTGCGGCAGGTAAAAAAGCGGTACTTTATTGCCCGCATCAGTGATATTGCTGAAATGATACGTCCAACCGTGTTCGCCAAAATTTTCGCCGTGGTCTGCGCCAAAAACCACTAAATTCCCCTGCGCTTCGTGCATTTCTCTACAAAATTCATCTACTACGGGCGCGATATTTTGGTAGGCAGCCACTTGTCGGCTTTTGAGTACCTCGAGCAAGCGGTCGTTGATGTCGAGCGCGCCTTTTATCAAAAAACTTTGGTTTACTTGGTGAAATAACGCTACCGTTTCCTCTACTTTTTGGATTAATCCGCCGCTACTGAGCTTAAAAGTAGGCGCGATATGATACGGAAAATGCGTCTCCATAAGGTTCAAAAACAAAAAAACCTTTTCGCCTTTTGCGTCACTTTCTTTGATGATATTGCGCGCCTCCTCGAACACATCGACGTGTGTATATTGCAGCCAAGTGCGCGTCGCCTCTAAGTCTTCAGACACCTTTCGGGCAATAAAATCGGTAGAAAAAATGCGCTCGCGCAAGCGCGGTTTGCCCACAACAGCCAATATTTGTTGTACAATATTAAATTTCGGCTCTACTTGTTTCCAGATTCTGCGTACCTCGTCAAACCCGCGATGCAAGCCAAAAATATGCGTAGTTGCCACATTAGCAGTCACTTGTACGGTTCTGTAGCCCTTTGTTTTTAGCTGCGTAGCGAGCGTAGGTATGTCGGTTTTGATGCCGCGAGTTTGCGCGGTTGCGCCGTGTTCGTGTGGGAGCATACCCGTAAAAATAGAGGCAGTAGCAGGCAGCGTCCAACAGCCCGCCGCACGAGCCTCCGTAAACGTGATGCCGTTTTCGGTAGCGTAAGGCAAGCCGACTTTGCTGTAATTATTATGTACACTATCGTAGCGTAAACTGTCGGCGATGATGATAATAATATGCTTGGGTTCGTTTGTCACAAATAGTGTATTTTTTATAAAAAAGATTAATCGTTTTAGCTGAATACTATAAACGATAATTACAATAATCCTTCACGCACCAAGTCGTGCAAATGTATCATACCTGCATATTCGTTTTCATTATTTATCACAATCAATTGCGAAATATTATTGGTGCGCATCAGCGCGAGCGCATCTACCGCGAGGGCGGATAGCAGTATTGTTTTTGGATTTTTATGTAATAAATTTTCTGCTGTCAGGGTTGCCAAAACCGTCGCTTCGCGTTGCAACATTCTACGCAAATCGCCGTCGGTAATAATACCTACAAGCCGCTCCTCGAGCGACAGTACGGCAGTTGCACCTAAGCGTTTACTCGTAATTTCATTAATTATAGCTGCTAAATTAGCATTAATAGCGACCGCAGGTTTTTCGTGCAACAGCACTAAATCGCTTACGCGCAAGTACAATTGCTTGCCAAGCGCGCCGCCTGGGTGTACTTTCGCAAAATCGGCAGGACTAAACCCGCGCAACGAAAGCAGCGCGATACTGAGCGCGTCGCCGAGTGCCATTTGCGCGGTAGTAGAAGCGGTCGGTGCAAGATTGTTCGGGTCGGCTTCTTCTTTTATTGGCGTAAGCAACACAAAATCGGCTTGTTTGGCTAAGTAAGAATCTGGGTTTGCGACCATCGCCGCCATCGGATTACCGAGGTTTTTGAGGAGCGGCGCGAGTACTTTTATCTCGGGCGTGTCGCCACTTTTAGAAAGGCAAAGCACCGTATCGTTCGGCAGAATGATACCCAAATCGCCGTGTATAGCATCGGCGGCGTGCATAAATATAGCAGGCGTACCCGTCGAGTTCATCGTCGCAACTATCTTTTGTGCTACAATAGCACTCTTACCTATCCCTGTCACGATTAAGCGTCCATTGCTTGAAAAAATAATTTGCGTAAAGGCTATAAAATCAGCATTAATACTCGCGTCGAGCGCGGCTATTGCGGCAGCTTCTATGGCTATGGTGCGCCGTGCGGCGGCTACTATTTGTGCTTCCATTTTTTTATTGTAAAAACACAAAGATACAATAGCGATGACAGATTTTTTATTTGTATTTTAATTTAGTATCATTTTTTTTACGATATTTACACTTTAATATCAAAAAATAAATATCACGGCTTAGTTTTACTTTAATTTACAACCAAAAAAATACACAAGTGACTGATAATCAAAAGAATACTTATGTTGCAATCATGGCAGGCGGCGTAGGCAGCAGATTTTGGCCTGGCAGCCGCGAGGCGCGTCCCAAACAATTTTTGGACATTTTGGGCGTAGGCAAAACACTATT
>JAYWGJ010000122.1:0-2857 GCA_043778315.1 Saprospiraceae bacterium
TTTGGCGAGGTTGTAGGTGATGGCGTTTTCGCGATGCTCGGGCGCGAGGTACGCGCTGTACGTTTTCACAAAATGCTCTATTTTATCAAATTCGCCTGCACGCAACCCAATCGCAACCGTGTTTTTGTAGTCCGCGACAAGCAGCTCGCCGTTCACTAACAGCACCTTGCTGTCGAGCAACCGCCAGACGATGTCGAGGTATTCGTGCAAGTACCGCTCTTCGCCTTTGTTCACCTGTCTGATGCAAAAATTGACACTATATATATACAGCTCTTTGAGTTCGGCTGCCGCAAAACACGCCTCGTGCTGCCAAAGCG
Organism: Saprospiraceae bacterium; assembly: GCA_043778315.1. Lineage (GTDB taxonomy): Bacteria > Bacteroidota > Bacteroidia > Chitinophagales > Saprospiraceae > JBEEMU01. Next base: position 318 of record JAYWGJ010000122.1, read on the forward strand.
TCGTTTTGAGCGTATCAAAACTAGCATCATCGGCTTGCGTAAGCAACTGATACACTTGCAGATAGACCGCAACTGCGGGTTCGCGGAGGTACGCGCTGTCGCGCAGCCACTCGAGCAAATACGCAACGCCCGTGATGCGGTATTCGTGTTGCAGCACGTTTTCGCGGTTCAGCACTTCGCAGGTATAGCGGAGTTTTTGCAGTATAAAATAAATATCCAAATGCGTATGCACCGCTTCCAAATTGCTGCGGTCGGTGCGTCGCTGCTCGGTATTTGTGTAGGCGAGTTGCAGCTTATCGAGTGCCAACTGCTGCGCGTAATAGTGCGCGTCGCGGCGCGGCTGTGCGGCGAGGTCGGCGCGGCGTTCCTGCGCTTCGGTTTCGTAGAGTTTGTATAGCTGCCGTTTTTGCAGCGTAGCGGGGAGCGCGGCTTGCAGTGCCGCGTTTGGCAAAATAGCGGTATCTTTGTTATACAAAAGCGTTTCTACCTCCAAAAAACGGAGCAGCAAAACCGTCGCGTCCGAAAGCAACCGATTGTAGCCTTGCGCGGTGAACGGCTTATCGCCATAAGCGGCAGCGTACAAATCCGCCTCTTTAATATCCGCGTCTTTACTATCCATATTACTATCTATATTCTTACGCGAACAATATTGCACAACCGCCAAAAACCATTTATTGTCGCTGAAATACGGCGACGCGGCGAATTTGTGCAACCGAAACCGCTCCGATTGGTCTAAACTATTCATTATTTGAAAAAATTTATTCATACCGCAAATATAGCATTTTGTATTATAAACCTAAAATTTTTAGTATAAATAATTGATTATCAATAAATAATTAAATATTTGGTATTAGCGACAAGCGTATTTAAGCAAAATAATGTAGTTGCAGGCGGATTATTTTAGCTGCACCTTTGCATTATCAAAAAAGGCTACGTAGCTAATATTAATTATAAATCATTATTATTTAAAAAATTAAAAAAAATACCACTTATGAAAATTAAACTCTTTTTTACCATTTTGCTCGTCGCGTTATGCGGCACACAGCAAATCGCATCGGCGCAATGCGCTGGTTTTAGTGCAAGTGCTACCATAACAAATAATGTTCGTTGCTTTGGCGGCGGCGACGGCGGTGTACGATTGCAGGCAAGTGGCGGCACTTCGCCTTACAGTTATGTGTGGAGTAATGGCTACAACTTAGCGGTACAAAATGGTTTATCCGCAGGTATTTACACCGCTACTGTTACCGATGCGATTGGTTGTAGTATAATTGTAAATGCAGTGGTCCTCCAACCTACGCGTATCCAACATTCGCAGCCCGTTATCGTTCAGCCGCTACTCTGCGCTGGTGCGAATAATGGTAGAATAAATATCGATACAGTGCGCGGTGGAACGCCGCCTTATACCTATGACTGGGTATCATGTATTTCGAGCGGGTCGCCAACTATTGCTACCTACGCCGAAAACCTAATCAGCCTCGAATATACCGTTGTGATGACTGATGCGAACGGCTGTACCGCAACAACGTCTATATTTTTGCCCGAGCCTACTGGCATGGTTGCCGATTTTTCACCACAAGGCGTTTTTGTAGGCAATTATCTTTGCAACGGCGACCCGATTAATCTAATTGTGATTGGTGGAACGCCAAGCCTAAACGGTATGATTGGCAGCGGCGGCTCGGGCGTTGGTTTTGCACCAATTGGCGCGCCTTATTATCCGCTTAGTGCCGCGCACCCGCTCAGTTCGGGCGGCTATATCATGGACTGGTCGACTGGGGAAAGTACGGGTGGCGTAACTACGTTAAGCGCGATTAGCCCGACGCAAGCAGGCAATTATTATGTCACGATTACGGACGGCAACGCGTGTAGCGTCACGGCATCTTATACCGTGCTGGGGCTGTCGAATGACTGTATGTATCCTGGCGATGCGAACTCGGACGGCGTAGCCAACAACCTCGATTTACTCCCTATTGCGCTACATAGCGGTACGCAAGGCGCGCTCCGACACAACGCGACTACGCAGTGGACGGCACAAGGCGGCGCGGATTGGGTCGGTAATATTACGAATACAACCATTAATTTGCGACACGCGGACTGCGACGGCAACGGCGCGATTTTAGCTAACGACACCTTAGTAATACTCCAAAATTACGGGCAAACCCACGCAAAACCCGCAACCGCGACCGTGATTAACGCGCCGCCTATCACCTGTACTTTCGCGAGCGACAGCTTGACAAACGCAGTTTATCCCTATATTTTGCGGAGTAACGTGCTGGTAGGCGACGCGGTCAATCCTGCTGCCGACATCACGGGTATTGCGTTCACGATTAACTACGACGCATCGCTCGCGAGTAGCGCGTATCTCAATTTGGATAATATGTCGTGGCTCGGCGCACCAAACGAACTGTATCATATTCAGCATGACAACGGACAAGGACGGTTAGACGTGGCGGTCAGCCGCTTCGACGGCGCGGTACGCGGCGGTTTCGGCAAAGTCGCTACCTGCAACTTTGTAGTGATTGACAATGTGATAGGTAAAGGCG
>JAYWGJ010000123.1:0-7871 GCA_043778315.1 Saprospiraceae bacterium
TAGTCAAATTCCACACCATCAAATCACAAATTATGTAAAAAAAGCAATTGCAGGAATTGAGGTGCGCTCGAGTGCATTTTTAATCGACCGTTACGAGGAAGCAATGCAGGCACGAACAGAGAAATTTACTCAAATTGCATTGCAAACAAAAGACAAAATACTTGCAGAATATTTGGCTGTTTTGCAGCACCCTGCACGATAAAACTACATCGATATTTTGAATGGTATCACCGCGCGAACTTTAAATGTGACTGATTTCAGAGTGCCGAGTTGGAGTGCCTCCGCAGAATTAGTTGCCGTAAAAGACCTTTTTCGGGAGTTAAAAACAGCCATTAAAGAAATTCAAAAACGCGACTATCTTTCCATCACGCCCAAGGTAGAAGACCTAAAAGTGGTGTACAAATGGATTGAAACATTCAATGTTCCACATTTTTATTTTCAAGTATTTTTCGATAAAGTGTATGGTATTTCGTTTGAGGAAATTCTGAAAATCATCTCCGACCCTGATAATGATGGTGTCGTGTTTTCGGTGGAAGCAGACACTAAAAATCAAAATAAAACGACTATAAAAATCAACTCGAAAGCAGGAACTCCCATCGCCTCAAAGGTCGACGAGCCGTTACATGAAAGCATCAGAAAGGAAATGGGACGCGGACGACTGCTGTTTTATGTGACGTTTAAGGGCGGAACGGCTTACCTTGACTTAAAAAATTTGAGCAATATTTTACAAATTAAAAACGCCGATTTCTAATGATAGCAACCAAAGAATATACGGTTGGAAATTCGGCTGAGTCCGATTACTCCGCAACAATTGCTATGGAGCATCGTAAAAAATTCGCACAATTTTTTACGCCTTTGCCGATTGCTACGGCAATGGCAAATTGGGTTTTAGGGCATGAAAATTTGAAAACCGTATTAGAACCTGCCTTTGGATTAGGTATATTTTCGAGGGTAATATTGAACCATAATCGCAACGTTAATGTTAAAGGATTTGAACTTGATGATATTATTTTAAAAAAAGCAAATGATTTTTTTAAGGAAACAGAAAATGTAAATCTTTTTTTAAAAGATTATATTTATAATGATTGGGAGTGTAAATATGACGGCATCGTTTGCAACCCGCCGTATTTTAAATTCCATGATTACGACAGTAAAAATATGTTGAAAGAAATAGAAACTAACTTAAAATACCAATTGAATGGTTTTACCAATCTTTACACTTTATTTTTATTGAAATCTATTCAGCAACTCAACGAAAACGGGCGTTGCGCGTATATTGTTCCTTCCGAGTTTTTAAACTCTGATTATGGGAAATTAGTAAAAAACTACTTGATAAAAAGCAACACATTAAGACATATTATTGTAATTGATTTTGAGGAAAACGTGTTTGACGATGCTTTAACTACTGCCTGCATCATTTTATGCGCCAACGATAACTTGACAGATAAGGTGGAATTTAGTAATGTCAAATCCGTTAAAGACCTAAGTAAAATCGATACGCTTATCGCCAATTATCCTGATTTCTCCGCGTCAGAGCACGTATATACTTGTTCGGCGTTAAATCCCGAAATTAAATGGCGCGCCTATTATCAAAAGCAAAATGGGTTGAAATTTAAAAATCTCGTACCTTTTTCGACTTATGCAAAAGTGGTTCGGGGTATCGCCACAGGCTCGAATGACTATTTCACTTTCAATACTTCAAAAGCCAAAGCTTTTTCGATTGATGAGCAGCATTTGCTACCTTGTATTTGCAGTGCGAAAGATGCGAAAAATTCGTTTTTTACGATACAGGGTTTTGAAAATTTGAAAACTAATGATAAATCAGTTTTTTTATTTAATGCTCAAAAATCCAACAATAAATACATTATTAGTTACATACAAAAAGGAGAGCAAGATGCAGTAAATAAACGGTTTTTGACTGCAAACCGAACGCCTTGGTACTCCTTAGAAAATAGGCAACCTGCTCCGATTTGGGTTTCTGTATTTAATAGAACGGGTTTGCGTTTTATCAGAAATGAAGCAAATATTTCTAATTTGACCTCCTATCATTGTATTTATCCTAAAAATACAAGTCTATTTCCTACCATTAATATTGATTTACTTTTTGCTTATCTTTTAACGAATACAGCCAAGCAAATTTTTGAAGACAATAGCAGACAATACGGCAACGGGCTTCAAAAATTTGAACCAAATGACCTAAATAAAGGCATGATGCTTGATTTGGGTTTGCTTGAAGATACCATACAAACAAAAATTTTGACGCTATATAAGGAGTACCGAAATTCAATTATCGAACAGCAAGATGGGAGCGAAACCATCGATAAAATAGATAAAATATTCCTTGACCATTACAGCGATAATTAGAACATATATATTAACACGCCCAAAAAATATTTTTTCACCATCAAATAAAATACCTTGCAAGTAGATAATTATACGTTGTTAATCAACAAGTTAGATGCGTTTATACGCCGCTATTATTTGAATAGTCTGGTGCGCGGCGCGCTGTACGCAACTGCCGTAGTAGTTGGTGCGTTCACGCTGATTAGTTTTAGCGAATACGCTTTTTACTTTTCTACCACCGTCCGAAAACTGCTGTTTTACGGCTTTTTTGGCATGAGCGTGGCGGCTGTTTTAGGTTGGGTGGTAGTGCCGTTGCTGCATTATTTCCGCTTAGGGAAGCTGATTTCGCACGAAAAAGCGGCAACGATTATCGGCAATCATTTTCCGAATATCAAAGATAAACTGCTCAATATCTTACAGTTACGCAATCAGCATTATTATAATACGGATAATGCGGCGTTGATAGAAGCGAGTATCAAACAAAAATCGGAGGAGTTGCGTCCTGTGCCGTTTGTAGCGGCTATCGACCTCGCCAAAAACCGTCAATACCTCAAATACGCGCTGCCGCCGTTGGCACTGCTTTTGGGTACGCTTTTGGTGTCGCCGAACATCATAAAAGACAGTAGCGCAAGACTTTACGATAATAATACGGAGTACGAACGCCCCGCGCCGTTTTTGTTTTCGGTCACGAATAATAAATTGGAGGTCGTGCAATACGAAGATTTTACGCTCGAGGTGAACGTGAACGGTACGGCTGTGCCGAGCGACGTATTTATCGATGTGGACGGTTTTCAGTACAAAATGCAGAAAGAAAAAGCGGATAAATTCACTTATACGTTTAGTAAAGTGAACGACAATCAGAAATTCCGCTTGACGGCGAACGGATTTTTATCTAAGCCGTTTGAACTCAACGTACTCAAAAAACCAAATATACAAGCGATGAAAGTCGCGCTCGACTACCCTGCATACACGGGCAGAAAGGACGAAATGTTGGATAATGTGGGCGATTTGATATTGCCCGCAGGGACGAATATCACTTGGGTATTTAACGCGGGCAACGCCGACGCGATGGACGTGCGCTATAATTATGGCAGGGCGGCATCAGCAAATGCGCTCGGCGGCGGCGCGTTTTCGTTTGGCGCGAAAGCGATGAATGATATGCGGTACACGGTTTTTATTTCTAATAAATACCTGCACAACGCGGACAGCGTGAGCTACGGCATCACGGTGCAGCCCGACCTCAGCCCGCAAATCAACGTGGAGCAATTTAAGGATAGCACGAACCAAAAAATATTGTTTTTTGGTGGCGAAGCGAGCGACGATTATGGCATCAGTCGGCTCACGGTGAACTACAAAATAGAGGGCGAAAACGTGAAAAATAACGCTTATCAGAGCTTGCCACTAAAAGGCGCGTCGGGTTTGGCAACGCAGTTTCAATACACTTTGAATGTGCAACAATTGGGCTTGCAGCCAGGCAATAAAGTGACGTATTATTTTGAGGTGTGGGATAAGGACGCAGTTCACGGCGCAAAATCAGCCAAAACAAGCATGATGGTCTATGAAGTGCCGACCATAAAAGAATTTCAAAAAATGGAAGAGCAGAGCAATCAAGAAATCAAACAGGACTTGATGCAATCGATAAAAGAAGCAAAGGAATTGCAAAGCGACATCAAAAAAATTACGGATAAATTTATTCAGAAAAAAGAATTGAATTTTCAAGACAAAAAAGAATTAGAGAAATTATTGCAAAAACAAAAAGACTTGGAGAAAAAAATGCAAGAAGCGAAAAAGAATTTGGAAAAAAATATGGAAAATCAGCCCGATTTCAAATCGGTAGATAAAAGCATTTTGGAAAAACAAAAACAAGTGCAAGAGCTTTTTGAGAAGCTAAACAACCCCGAAATGAAAAAACTCATGGAGGAAATGCAGAAAATGATGGACGAGATGCAGAAGTCGCAAGCGATGGAAAACCTCGAAAAGATGGGTATTAATAACGAAGAACTCAAAAAAGAGTTGGAACGCTTAGAAGAGTTGTTCAAACAGATGGAATTGGAGCAAAAAATGAAGGAAACGATGGAGAATTTGGAAAAATTAGCCAAAGAAGAGGACAAATTGAGCGACAAATCAAAAGACGGCAAAGATGCAGCGCAAGACTTGAAAAAAGAGCAAGACGCGCTGAATAAAAAGTTTGACGACTTGAAAAAAGACATGGAAGCAGTGGACAAAAAGAACGAGGAATTGGAAAAACCAAACAAATTGGAAGATACAAAAGAGGAGCAAAAAGGCGCGGAAGAGGACATGAAAGAGTCGTCGGAGGAGTTGAAAAAGAACGAAAAACAAAGCGCGTCTAAAAAGCAAAAAAGTGCTGCCAACAAAATGAAAAACGCAGCAAACAAGATGAAAAAAGGCTTGGATAAGATGCAAAAAGAGAAAGCCGAAGAGGATATACGCGCTATGCGGCAGATTTTGGAGAACCTGATGGAGGTGTCGTTTGCACAAGAAAAAACAATGGACGAGTTCGCGTCAGTGAACTTGACCGCGCCGCGCTATGTGGAATTGGTGCAGCGTCAGTTCAAAATAAAAGACGATTTCAAGGTGATTGACGACAGTTTGCAAGCGTTAGCGAAGCGAAATTTCAAAATAAAATCGTTTATCACCGAAAAAGTGACGCAAGTAAATAGCGGCTTACGCAAAAGTTTAGACTTGCTCGAAGACCGTCAGCGCAACCCTGCACAGGTGCAGCAGCAAAGAACGATGACCGCCGTGAACGACCTCGCGCTGATGTTGAGCGAAAGCATGGATCAAATGCAACAACAAGAAGCGGAAGGAATGCCAGGCGCGATGTGCAAAAAACCAAGTAAAGGTAAGGGCAAAAAGCCGTCAATGAGCCAAATGCAGCAGCAACTAAACGACCAAATGAAAAAAATGGGCGAAAAAGGCAAGGGTAAAGAAGGTAAAAAACCGGGCGGCAAAGGCGGTATAGGTGGTCAGGGCGGTATGAGCAAGGAGTTTGCGCAAGCCGCAGCGCAGCAAGCCGCTATTCGAAAACGCCTACAAGAGATGATGCAAGACCAACAACAGCGCGGACAGGGCGCGGATAAAGGTATGCAAGACTTGATGAAACAGATGGACAAAACCGAGGAGCAACTCGTGAATAAACAACTCACGAACGATATGCAGACGCGGCAGCAAGACATAATGACGAAGCTGCTCGAGGCAGAAAAAGCGGAGCGCGAGCGCGGACAAGACGAGCAGCGCAAAGCGGAAGTGGCACAAAATCGCCCTGCCGTGCCGCCTGCCGCACTGCAAGAATATTTAAAAACGCGAAAAGCGGCGATAGACCAATATCATTCGGTTTCGCCCGCGTTACGTCCATATTATAAGTCGTTGGTAGAGCAATATTACAATACATTGCGCGGCGGAAAGCAGCCGTTGTAAGTACATCTTACCTTTGTGTATATAATATATATGTGTAGTACGTCAATCAAAATAGAAAATTGGTTTAATTTTTGTTAATATAAATAGTGTAACAAAAAAATATTCACGACAAATATGAATACAAGAGCCGCGATGAACCTGTTTTTAGAATTTCCCGCTCACCCCAATAATATCAGCAAAGTAGAATTATTCGTTCGCAATATTGCGCAAGAAGTGCAGTTGAGCAGCGACCTGTATGCCGATATATTGGTGACGCTCACGGAAGCCGTAAATAATGCCATTTTGCATGGCAATAAGAGTAATATTGCTAAATATGTACGCGTTTCTGCGCGACATAACGCGGCAATGCTCACGCTCGTAGTGACCGATGAAGGCGAAGGCTTTGATAGTCAGGCAATTGCAGACCCGACAAGCCCCGAAAACGTGGTCAAAACGGGTGGACGTGGCGTGTTTTTGATACAAAATATTTGCCATAAAGTAGCTTATTTGAATAATGGAACGACGGTGGAAATGCGCTTTAATTTGGCACAATAAGGAGTAGATAAATAACTATTTTGTTAAAATAATACTAAAATGCACTCCGACGACGCACTGAGCATCGCAGCAACGCTGCTCGACATTAAAGCCGTAAAACTTAGCCCCGACGCGCCTTTTCAGTGGGCATCGGGCATAGCATCGCCGATATATTGCGACAACCGCAAAATCCTCTCCTACCCTACTGCGCGCCGCGCTGTACGCGATGCTTTTGTGCGCGCTGCTGCACAATGGCTTGATATACAAGTGATTGCAGGCGTGGCTTCGGCAGGCGTACCGCATGGTGTTCTACTCGCCGAAGCACTCGATTTGCCTTTTATATACGTCCGCGACAAGGCAAAAGGACACGGTTTACGCAACCGCATCGAGGGCGAAGTGCCTGCGGCAGGTACTCGCATATTAGTCATCGAAGACCTGATTAGTACGGGCGGCTCGAGCCTCGAGGCAGTAGCCGCGCTTCGAGACGCGGGCTTAGAAGTAGTGGGCGTTCAAGCGATTTTTACTTATAATTTTGCGGAAGCAGACCGCCGTTTTGCAGCAGCGAATTGCGCATTAGCGACAATTACCGATTATACGACCTTAGTTGAAATCGCGTTAGCGCATAATTATATTAGTAATGACGAATTTAATTTATTAAAAAAATGGCGCACTTCCGTATTTTGCTAAAAAGTTTTATCTTTGCGCAACGGAACAACAAACCTTATGAAAAAGATTGAATTAGACGTGAAATCGCTCGAGCGCGGCGCGACACAAAACCAAAATTATACCGTAACGCTCAAAGAGCGTTATGGCAATAGGTGTGTACCTATTGCTATCGGCGGCTTCGAGGCGCAAGCTATCGCTACGGCTATCGAGCGCATCGGCACACATCGTCCGCTCACGCACGACCTACTCAAAAACGTTGTTTTGGCTTTCGATGCCGAAATAAAAGAGATTTTGATTAACGACTATCAAGAAGGCGTGTTTTTTGCACAATTAATTTGCTTGTTTCAAGGGCAGGAATTGCAAATAGACTCGCGCTCGTCTGACGCTATCGCGCTCGCGTTGCGCTTCGAGTGTCCTATTTTTACCTACGACTTTGTCCTCGAGGTAGCAGGCGTAGCGATAGAAGCGGATAATGCAGAAAGTACGCCCGTAGAAACTACTGCCGACGCGCCGAAAGGGAACGGTAAATTATCTACTTACGCGACCGACGAACTCAAACGGCTATTAGCACAGGCATTAGCGGACGAAGAGTACGAACAAGCCGCCGCTATTCGAGACGAAATTACGCGCCGCGAGGCGTAAATACGCTTAAAACTATATCAGCGTTAAACTGTTCTTATTATAACAGTTTAACGCTTTTTTTTACCCTTCTCGAGCAAAAAACATGAAAAACAAACCTATTTATCTATTTTTATTGGCTTTTACAGCAATATTGGCGACAAGCTGCGAAAAAGAAATCACACCTGCTGCGAACGACATAGAGCCGCAATTGGTGGTAGAAGGCTATATAGAAGCCGCCGAGGCAGGTGCTTTTGTGCTGCCTGCTTATGTGATTTTGACCAAAACCACGT
>JAYWGJ010000124.1:0-2841 GCA_043778315.1 Saprospiraceae bacterium
GCCTGTAAATGTGGATAATCCAGTGTTTACGCCATTGCCATCGCTCAATTTATCTTATCAAATTAACGATAAGCAAGCACTCCGTTTAGCGTACAGCTACACCGTAAATAGACCCGAGTTTAGAGAGATTTCGCCGTTGCAATACTATGATTTTGCGTTAGAATTGTCCAAAATTGGTAATCCAGACCTGAAATCAGCTACTATACACAATATAGATGCGCGCTACGAGATATACCCGAACGAAGGCGAAATGATTACGTTTGCGGCGTTCGCCAAACAATTCACAAACCCGATAGAGATGACGGGGACGGCGGCAGGAAGCGGCACGGCGTTTTTTTATTCTAATCCAAAATCAGCAGTTTCGGCAGGTGTAGAAGTAGAAATGCGGAAGCGCGTAGCGAAAGATTTTACTTTGGTAGCCAATGCGTCTTACATTTACTCAGAGGTAGATGCGTCTAATATTGCAGGTCAGGTTGGGCGACGCGCCTTGCAAGGACAGTCGCCGTACCTTATTAATGCAGGCGTATTTTACCAACACAATACTTGGCAGGCGAACATTTTGTACAATATAATAGGCGAGCGGATTTACTCGGTAGGCGATAATTTGGGTAACCAAACGGTTTTTGAAATGCCGCGTCATCAGGTAGATGCCAATTTCAGCAAAATGATAGGCAGAAATATGGAGGTGAAATTGGGCGTGGGTGACTTGCTGAATCAAGCGACCCGTTGGACAACCGACACAAACAATAATTACAAGGCGGATAGCGGCGACAATTTGTTCAGCAGTTTTCAGCGCGGCACTTACACGACGGTGGGTTTGAATGCTAAGTTTTAAAAAAAATTCTTTTATTCTAAATTTTATACAAAAAATCAATTTCAGTTTCAACAACCAAAAAAAGAAAAATGAAACCAAATCAACTTTTAGGCTTAGGCTTATTGGCAGCAACAATGTTGGTAACGGCTTGCGTTCCCAAAAAAGTAGAGGACGAACCTACAACGGTGACTCCGTCAAATGTAGTGGAGGTCACAACCGACATTTTATCGAGTACGACTTGGTCTGCCGATAAAGTTTACTTGCTCAAAGATTTTGTACACGTCCGCTCGGGCGCAACGCTCACTATCGAGGCGGGTACTATCATCAAAGGCGATAAAGCTAGTAAGGCATCACTTATCATTTTGCCTGGCGGTAAAATTTCGGCTATCGGTACGCCTACCAAACCTATCGTTTTTACCTCTAATTTGCCAAAAGGACAACGCGCCGCAGGCGATTGGGGCGGCTTGATTATATTAGGTAAGGGTATAGTAAATAAGGCTGCCGCGACCGTAGAGGGTGAAGGTAGCCCGTTTGGTGGCGCGGATAATGCAGATAATAGTGGTACGCTAAAATATGTGCGCATCGAGTTTGCAGGCGTTCCTTTCGAGGCAGACAAAGAAATCAACGGCTTGACTTTGGGCGGCGTTGGTAGCGGCACAACCATCGATTATGTGCAGGTATCGTACTCAGGCGACGACTCTTTCGAGTGGTTTGGCGGCGCGGCAAATGCGAAGCACTTGGTGGCTTATGCAGGCATAGATGATGATTTTGATACTGATAATGGTTTTGTGGGCAACGTACAATATGGTGCTGTGCTGCGTGACCCAAATATTGCAGACCAATGTACTTGCTCTTCTTCTAACGGCTTTGAGAGCGATAATGACGGTGCAGGTACATCGGCTACGCCACAAACAACGGCTAATTTTGCCAATATCAGTATTTTTGTTGCACCAGGCGCGGTAAATGCAAAGTACAACGATGGTATATTTATTCGCCGCAACTCGGCAATCAATGTGTTCAATACCTTGGTAGTAGGCGCGTACCCGAAAGCAGGCTTAGAGCTTAATGGCTCGGCTTCGCAGGCGAGTTTTACCGCAGATTTATTCAAATTGCAGGGCATTGCATTGGTAGATATGACCACCAAAACCTTGGCTACTGATGCCGTTAAATTTGCCGATGCAGCCAACAAAAACTACACGTCGTGGCTGTTAGCTGATTTGAAATTGGCTACGGGCTTCAACGCATTGGGTAAACCAAACTTTTTGCCACAAAGTACTTCGCCTTTGCTTATCGCAAACAACGCGGCTACAACGCCTGCCGCGTTCGAGGCAGCACCGTATATCGGCGCGTTTGGCACGACCGATTGGACAGCAACATGGACGAACTTCGACCCACAAAATACCAGTTATTAAAAAAATAATATTAGGTAATGTTCATACGTTGCCAATATAAAGAAGTGTGTTTTTACTATGCGCGCGTTCGCTACGAAAGTAGGAGCGCGTGCATTTTTTTGTTTGTAACATTCGAGGTTAGTCCAATACTCGACCTTTACGAACCCTCGAGGGGTAGAGGTGGTCAGTTGTCCAAAACTTTACCACGAATTATGCGAATTTACACTAATTCTATTGGTGGACGTTTTTTAATTGACTTCGTCTAATCTTCGATTTTCACGAATATTTTGATAATTTTCATTCGAAAATTATCAAAATTAACCGAATTTCACGAATTTTGACCGCGCAATTCCTAAACTGCACTGTTTGAGTAAAAAAATTTTAATTTTTCACTCAAACAATTCGTGAAAATCGAAGATTCGACGAAGTCAATTAAAATTGTATAATCGTTAAAAATTTGTGTAAATTCGCGCAATTCGTGGTGTGAAAATAAAACTGACCCCTCTGCCCTCGAGGAGGCAGCAAACGAGCGCGCCTAAGGAATGTGTAAAATTTAAGTTGGACAGATTTTTGTGAAGGATTTTGTGCCAAAACAAGGTACTTTTTGAGCCTCAATGCAGCGCATTGCGGCGATAA
>JAYWGJ010000125.1:0-7836 GCA_043778315.1 Saprospiraceae bacterium
AACAAAAATAAATACAATTGTTTATTTAAAATAAGTTTATTTTCACTTTTGTCGTAATAAATGCTATTTCGGTACAGTAATTGTGGTACGATATTAACATCATTTGTCATTTTTTTTATGAAAAAACATATTATTGAAAATAAATTTGTTCTTTTGTATTGTAAATAAAAAATAATTAGTACAAATACCGCTCAATCTTAACTTATAGTATCCACTATTATCTATGAATCGTAAAAATTTTCTTCAAAAACTGTCGCTTGCCTTGCCTACGGTTTTGTTGTCGCCTGCTGTTTTATCGAGCGGCTGCAAACCCACAACCGACCCGAATAGCGACACGAAAAAGAAAACGGTCGTTATTATTGGCGCGGGTATAGCGGGCTTGGGCGCGGCGCGAACCCTCAAAAACAAAGGCTTTACGGTGATTGTTCTCGAGGCTCGTGCGCGTACAGGCGGACGTATTTTTACTGACCGCAGCTTGGGTTCACCGATGGATATGGGCGCGTCGTGGATACACGGCATCGACGGCAATCCGCTCGGGAGTTTGGCGGAAGAGGCTGGCGCGTTTTTGTTTCAAACGAATGATAACAGCCTTGTGGTGTACGACCGCAACGGCAATAAAGTGTCGGATACGTCGCTTACCGCCTACGAAAACGCGTATGCAAACCTGATTTCGGGCATTAATAATACAGGAACGGTACAAAAATCGGTGCGTCAAGCGGTGCAAGACCTTAATCCGTCGTACCTTTTGGACGATATGATGGTGTGGCAGCTCACGACGAATATGGAGTTTAACACTGGCGGCGCGATAGAGCAGTTGTCGTCGAAGTATTGGGAAGATGACCTCGCTTTTCCAGGTAAAGATAAGCTGTTTCCGAACGGCTACGATGCGATAATTCGCACCTTGGAGTCGGGCTTGGACATCAGAAAAGGAACGGTAGTGAAAAGTATTGATTATGGCAGCAGTGATATTACGGTGCGCACCGCCGACGGCGAGGTAAAGGGTGATTTTTGTATTTGCACCGCGCCACTCGGCGTGCTAAAAAAGGGCAGCATTGGTTTTGCGCCCGCGCTACCGTCAGTTATTACCGACTCTTGGAACAAAATACAGATGGGCGCGGTGAATAAAGTGGTGCTTTTATTTAGCAATTTGAGCCGTTTTTGGGACGATGTGCAGTATATTGGCTACACCGATCCGACAAAAGGGAAATTTCCGTATTTTATGAACATCAAAAAATTCTCTCCGAATGTGAACGGCTTGATGACTTTTGCGCTCGGCAGCTACGCGGCTACAATGGAAACGCAAACCGACGCGCAAATCACGGCAGACATCATGGTTACGCTCAAAAAAATATACGGCAATAATATTCCTAATCCGACGCAAACGCTTGTGAGCCGTTGGAGTGCCGACAAGTTCGCCTACGGCGCGTACAGCTATGCGAGCGTAAATAGCACGCCGCAGGACTTCAATAATATGGCTTTGAGTGTGCAAAATAAACTGTTTTTTGCAGGCGAACATACTTCGCACGACTATCGCGGAACCGTTCACGGCGCGTATTTGAGCGGCGTAGCGGCAGCAAATAGCGTTGCGAATCAATAGGAAATCTATTATTACAACAAAAAAGCGTTCCTTTTCACTAAGAAAAGGAACGCTTTTTTTATTGTATGACTCGTTGCGATATAGGCACAAAAAAAGGTCATCAACCCCCCTGTCGATGACCCTGAAAAAAATAGAAATATTTATTTTATCAATAAATATGTATCTTATATAAACTGTTATACTTGTTTTACAATGTCACAATTATTAATTATTTGCAAATGTACGTTCTTTATTATTAGTGACAAAATGTTTTACTAGTATTTTTTGTTTTTTGACAAAAAAATGACAAAAAGAACTATTTTTAATTAAAAATAAAATTTTTTACTCGCTACATAAAACATTACCCGTCATTGCCGCAGGCGCATCTATACCCATCAAATAGAGTAGGGTAGGGGCAATATCACCTAATTTGCCAGTTTTTAAGGCAATATCAGCATTATTTGCTACTAAAATACACGGAACTGGGTTTTTTGTATGTGCGGTATTAGGCGAGCCATCGGCATTGAGCATAAAATCGGAGTTGCCGTGGTCGGCAATCACTAGGCAAGCGTAGCCTAAGTCCAAAGTTAAATCGAGCAGTTGTGACAGGCAGTTATCGACGGTTTCGGCAGCCGTGACGCAAGCGTCCCAAACGCCCGTATGCCCCACCATATCGGTATTCGCATAATTTAGGCATACAAAATCAGGTTTTTCTTGTTGTAAAGCAATCATTATGGCATCTGTAATCCCTTTTGCGGACATTTCGGGCTGCAAATCGTAGGTTGCGACCTTCGCGGACGGTATCATAATTCGGCTTTCGCCTACAAAAGGAGCTTCACGCCCACCAGAAAAGAAAAATGTCACATGAGGGTATTTTTCAGTTTCAGCTATCCGTATTTGCGTTTTTTTTGCGGTTGCTAATACTTCGCCGAGCGTGTGCGCAATATCATCTTTATCGTACAGTACAGTCACATTTTTGAACGTTTCGTCGTAGCGCGTCATCGTATAAAAATGAAGGTTTTGCGGCTGATTTAAAAAATCGGCTGTCGGCGAGTCTTGTGTTAGTACCTGCGTGAGTTCGCGCGGACGGTCGGTGCGGAAATTAAAAAACAAAACGGCATTTTCATTTTTTATAGTCGCCAACGGCGAGCCGTCCATATTGCTCGCAACCATTGCAAGCGCGAACTCGTCGGTGATGCCAGCCGCGTAGCAATCGCGGAGATATTTTGCAAAATCGGTCGTCGCGGCGTAGTCGATGCGGTCGTCGCGGTGCGCCGTGCCATGCACCAACAAGTCGTAGGCAACCTGCACGCGCTCCCAGCGTTTGTCTCTATCCATTGCGAAATAACGCCCTACAAGCGAAGCAATTTTGGTTCGTTTAGCGACCAGAAACGCCTGCAAATCGTCCATGAAGCCCGCACCGCTCTGCGGGTCGCAGTCGCGCCCGTCGGTAAACGCATGAATAAAACACTGCTCCACGCCCGCCGCCTCGACGATATCGACAAGTGCTTTGAGGTGATTGATATGCGAATGCACGCCGCCGTCGCTCACCAAACCCAATAAATGCAAGGGCTGACGGTTGTTTTTGGCATAAGCAATACAATTTTTTAACGCAGTATTATGCTGCAATTCGTGGTCGTCGATGGCTTTATTGATGCGCGCCAAGTCTTGATACACCACGCGCCCTGCGCCGAGGTTGAGGTGTCCGACCTCCGAGTTGCCCATTTGCCCGTCGGGCAAACCGACTTCGTAGCCGAAAGTAGTGAGCGTGGTGTGCGGATATTTTTCAAATAACCCGTCCATGCAAGGCGTGTGTGCAGCGCGCAGCGCGTCGGCGGCAGGCACTTGCCCGATGCCCCAGCCGTCCAAAATAAGCAGACAGGTGCGCGGATATTTTCCAAAAAGCGTTGATTTTTTTTCCATACGGCAAAGGTAATTGTTTAATAATTCTTATTTTCAATATTTATTTATTACAACAATAAAGTCTATCTTTACCAAAATTTTTTATTGGAACAAACAAAAAATGACGACCGAACAAGCCGTTTTCACCATACATTTGCCCGTTTTTGACGGACCGTTCGACTTGCTGCTATTTTTTATAGAACGGGACGAATTAGATATTTATAATATACCGATAGCGCAAATCACCGACGAGTTTTTGACGTACATCAAGGCGGCGCAAGTGATGAATATAGATGTAGCGAGCGAATTTATCGTTGTCGCGGCTACGCTGATGCGGATAAAAGCGCGTTTGCTGCTGCCGCGCAAAGAAAAAGACGAGGCGGGCAACGAAATAGACCCGCGAGCCGAACTCGTCAGCCGCTTATTGGAATACAAAAAATATAAATCGGTTTTGGAGGAGTTGCAGGACTTTGAGCGCGACCGCGCCGCGCGTGAACCGCGACTTTCTGCCGCCGCCGAACTGCAACAAATCGCTACAAAAGCCTTAGTCGATGTAGAGTTAGAGCATCTCACGCTCTTCAAATTGCTGCAAACCTATGAAAAAGTACTTAACCGTTTGGCGAAAAGCAACGAAGTGCCTGTACACACCGTTGCGCGCTATAACTATACGATACAAGGGCAAAAAGAGTATATTTATGGAAAATTAACGGAGTTTGGGCGCGTCAGTTTTATCGATATTGTCCGCGAAGCGGAAAACAGAATTTACATTATCGTTACTTTTTTGGCGATTTTGGAACTCATACAGCTGCAAGAAATAACGGTGACTATCGGCGAAGCCGCCAATAATTTTTTCTTAGAATTAACGACTATTTCTGACCTTCAAACGCCATAAACTTATGCTCAAAAGAACTTTACAAATCGCCTTTTTATTCCTTGCTGTTACCTTATTAGCCGCACATTTTTGCAATAAAATAATTATTAATCACGCCAAAGGCAAATTATATACGGATATCAACGCAATTCCGTATCATAAATGCGGCTTATTATTGGGCGTAGGTAAGTTTTTAGGGAATGATAGCATCAATCCTTTTTACGCCTATCGCATCACTGCCGCCGCCGAATTGCTTAACGCAAATAAAATAAAATACGTCGTTATTAGCGGCGACAACGGCACTCGCGGCTACGACGAACCGACCTCGATGCGCGCCGACCTTATCGCTGCGGGCATCGATTCTACGCGGATTTTTTTGGATTACGCAGGTTTTAGGACGCTTGACTCTGTCGTGCGCCTCAAAAAAGTGTTCGGGCAGGACTCCGTAACCATTATTTCGCAAAAATTCCACAACGAACGCGCCTTATATTTGGCGGAGCAAGAAAATATTATCGCCGTAGGCTATAACGCTGCCGATGTAGAAGGATTGCGTGGACGCAAAACAGCCTTACGCGAACGATTAGCTCGCGTAAAGCTGTTTTTAGACCAATTATTAGGCACAAAGCCTAAGTTTTTGGGCAAAAAAGTATTGATTCCTGCGTGATTTTTGGTTTAATCCTACAATCGCGCCAAGCTCTCTTCCAATATTTTTATTTTGGTGAGTGCGTCGCTCTCTTTTTTGCGCTCGATGGCTAAAACCTCGGGTTTTGCGTTTTGTACAAACCGCTCGTTGCCGAGTTTTTTGTTCACCGACTCCAAAAATCCGCGCAAATAACCTAATTCTTGTGTCAAGCGTGCGCGTTCCGCGTCCGCGTCGATGGTTTTATTCATTAATAAATAATAATTATCCGTTCCACCGATGAACTGCACCGTGTTGTCGGGTGCGGCTTCGGCGGTAGTGAGCGCGCTGAGATTTGCGAGTTTTGTCACCGTTGATTTCCAGCCGCTTATCGCGAATAAGGCTTGCGCCGACACGCTGTTTTGCACAAAAAGCGGCATTTGTTCTTTTGGTGAAATACCGTTTTTGTTGCGCTGCTCGCGTACTTTTTGTATCACCTCGATTGCTGTTTCTACGTTAGCGATAAGCTGCGTATCGTAGGTATTTCCCAAAATATAAGGCTTCAAAATCAGGTCGTCGCCCTTGCTGCGGGGCGCGAGGTCGTGCCATATTTGTTCTGTGATAAACGGCACAAACGGGTGCAATAAAACCAAACATTGCTCAAATAAATGTATCGCTTCGCGCTGCGTTGCGGCAGCTATCGGCTGACCGTAAACGGGTTTTATCATCTCCAAATACCACGAGCAAAAATCGTCCCAAACGAAGGAATACAAGGCTTTGAGGGCTTCGCTAAGGCGGAAATCATCTAAGAGTACGTTCACTTCGGCGGCGGTTTTGTTCAGTTTTTGATTGAACCACGCGGCTGCCAAACTGTTCACCGCGAGTATTTCCGCGTCTGCCGTTTCGGTCAGTTCCCAACCTTTTATTAGGCGCGTCGCGTTGAATAATTTATTGCAAAAATTGCGTCCTTGCTCGCAAAGCGCGCTTTCGTTTATTGTCTCTTTTTTGACCGCGTCATACGGCGCGTCGAACATCAAATCGCCGCCCGCAGGCGAGCAAAACAGCATACCAAACCGCACGCCGTCTGCGCCGTAACGGTCGAGCAGCGCGAGTGCATCAGGCGAGTTACCCAATGATTTTGACATTTTACGCCCTAAGCGGTCGCGCACCATACCCGTAAAATATACTTTTTTGAACGGCACTTTCGGCTGCGCAGGGACTAAGTCGCCTGCAAACTCGTAGCCCGCCATAATCATGCGCGCCACCCAGAAAAAAATGATGTCGAAACCCGTTACCAATACGTCGGTCGGGTAGTAATAATTCAATTCTTCTTGGCTCTCGAAGCCGTCGAAAACCGAGATAGGCCAGAGCCACGAAGAAAACCAAGTATCGAGTACGTCTTCGTCCTGCTGCAAGTCGGCAAGCGTTAAGTCCTTGTTATTCAAGGCTTTCTGTGCTTGCGCCAATGCGTCGGCAGCCGTCTCTGCTACAAAAACCTCGCGTTCGCCGCCCACCGAAACATACCACGCAGGGATACGATGTCCCCACCACAACTGCCGCGAGATGCACCAGTCGCGGATATTTTCCATCCAATATTTGTAGGTATTTTTGAAATGCGGCGGCACAAAATCCAGTTCGCCGTTCATCACGCCGTCCAAAGCGGGTTTTGCCAAAGCAGGCATATCCACAAACCACTGCAACGACAAGCGCGGCTCTATCACCGCGTTTGTGCGTTCGCTACGCCCTACATTATTGAGGTACGGCTCTTGTTTTACCAAGTGTTCGCTTGCAGCGAGGTCTTTTGCTATTTGCTTACGCACCCAAAATCTATCTTTACCGATATAAAATTGCGCTGCAGCGTTCAGCGTGCCATCTTCATTAAACATATCAATCACCTCCAAACCATGCTTTTTGCCGAGTTCGTAGTCGTTTACGTCGTGCGCAGGAGTTACTTTGAGCGCGCCTGTACCAAAGTCTTTTTCTACATAGGCATCAAAAATAATGGGGACGCTGCGCTCCACTATCGGCACTATGCAGCGTCTGCCCGTGAGGTGCGCGTAGCGTTCGTCGTTCGGGTGAACGGCGACGGCAGCGTCGGCGAGTATGGTTTCGGGGCGTGTAGTAGCTATCGTAATCCATTCATTGTCAGTACCTTCTATTTGGTAACGAACGTGGTAGAGTTGGCTTTGCTCTTGCGCAAAAACCACCTCTTCGCCCGAAAGCACGGTTTTTGCTTCGGGGTCCCAGTTAATCATGCGCAAGCCGCGATAAATTTTTTTCTTGTTGTATAAATCAACAAAAACCTTGACTACTGCATCGCTCAACTTCGGTTCCATCGTGAAACGGGTGCGCTCCCAGTCGCAGGACGCGCCGAGTCGTTGCAACTGATTGAGGATAATGCCGCCATATTTTTCCTTCCATTCCCAAGCGTAGGACAAAAATTCGTCGCGGCTGAGGTCTGATTTTTTGATGCCGCGCGCGCGCAACATCTGCACCACTTTTGCCTCCGTAGCGATAGAGGCGTGGTCGGTTCCGGGCACCCAACACGCATTTTTGCCTTGCATACGCGCACGGCGTATCAAAATATCTTGAATTGTATTGTTCAATAAATGCCCCATGTGCAGCACGCCTGTCACGTTCGGCGGCGGAATGACGATAGTAAACGGCTCGCGCTCGTCAGGCGTACTGCGAAAATAGCCGCTTTCGTTCCAGTGCTGATACCATTTTGCCTCTATATCGGCAGGCGAATAGTGTTTTGTTTCCATAAAAATAATATTTATTGCAATCTTTTTTTAACGCTTTGCTAATCTTTTCCTAATCTTTCTGAAGCGCAAAGGTAGGCAAAATAAAGGTTTTTTTGTAGAATTT
>JAYWGJ010000126.1:0-7794 GCA_043778315.1 Saprospiraceae bacterium
TCGCCGCCGCCCTCCTCGAGCGAGGTCATCGTTTCGGCAGGTGCTGCCACTGCTATATTATAAGTAGAAATATTCGCATTATAAGGCAGCCACCGAGCAGTGACCGCGTTATCCAAAATCAAATCGTCGCCTATTATATAGCCGTTTATTTTGCGGATACCGATGTCTTTGATGATGCGCGTAAACACGCCAACAAATCCTTCATACGACATACCGTATTCGGGCGACGTTGCGCAAAGCAAAGGGTCGCCGTAGGTTTTGAGGTAGAGGTTGCCGTTGAGAACGCCGTCCGAGATTTGCCCGTCGTATTGCAATTCCGTTTTGAACGTGAAATCGTTGCCCATCACCGCGAGTGCGGCGGAAGTTGTGAGTGTTTTCATCGACGACGCGGGTATCAGCGACGAGTTCATATTGCGCTGCGCGATGACCTCGCCCGTTTTCATATCCAAGGCACAAAACGACCACGACGCGCCGTTCATCATCGGGTCCCAATCTAATTCACCTAAGGCTGTGTGTATAGGTAACGAAGTAGAATATACTTTTTCCTCCTTTTTAGGCGGCGCAACCATTTCTTTTCTGACCCAAAAATCGGGTATATTTGGACCCACAAACTGCGTGTTGCGCACGGCAGTAGGTTGTGCAATTGTCGTTTTTCGGGTAGGTACAACCGCCGTACCAACGGGCTGCGCTGAGGCTTGTAGCCACACCCCTGCGCTCAATAAAACCGAAAGTTTTAATTTCATATCAATCTTATTTTTCTCTTATTTTCAATTACGATTTCTTTTATTGCCAGCCTTAAATTAGCATTTGCAAATGTATTCTTTTTTTTCGTAATTTTGGAATCTTTTTTTATTATAAGACGATATTTTTTTCGCAAAAGTATGATAACATAAAAATAAATATCAAATATGATTTTATTACGGAATTATCGGTTTTTACCTAACCGCCCAAAAACGCCGTTAGGCGTGATATAAGTCCCTTATTTTCTATTCGGTACTTATGCAATAAGGGTTGGTCAAGTAATCGATAATTTCGAGGCGTTTTTGACTTATCCCAACACCTTCGCTATCGTGCCGCCCACCTTAGGCGAGTCAAAAAAGACTTTGATTTGCTCGCCTTGCAACACCGCACCGACCAAAAACAAGCCTAAACCATTGCCGCGTTCGGCGTTGGTGCCTTGTTTGGATATGGTCACTTCCCGCATCAGTTTACTGCGCTGTTCGGGCGAAAGCCCTATACCAAAATCTTGTATAGAAAAACCATTGCCTTCTTGGAAAATACGAATATTTTGTTTCACAAAACTATATTTCACAGCGTTCGCCAATAGATTATTGACAATAATTTGTAGTTTTTCGGGTGCAATCGGAAGCATCAGTTCATCAGGTAGTTCATTCTGAATGGTCAAATCCTTGCTTTGAATCGCCACGTTTAATTCTTGAATCACATTCTGCACAACCGATTTTGCATTCGCTTTGGCATTTTTATCTTTTTTGCTTAAACCTAATTTCTTGATTTTTAGTAAATTATTCAGAATACCATTTACTGCATTCACTTGATTTTCGAGACTTTGCGACGCTTGCGCCACAAAAGGGTCGTCTTTATTGAGTTTTTTGAGCATCAGTTTCACGCCCAACAAAGGCTCTTTGATGTCGTGCGAAAGAATCGCAATCGTATGCTCGTTGAGTTCGTTTTGCTGCGCGATGATGTTTTTTTGCTTTTTTAAGGTATTGTAAAAATACAATAAAGCACCGAATCCACTAAGCAAAACTAACGAAAACAAACCCAGATATAAATTTTGTTTTTGCTGCGCCGAAAGCTCCAAATTTTTCAAACTCAAACTGAGTGCTGCTCCTTTTCCACGCGCTTCGGAAAGGGAGAGTTCTTGCATTTTTTCTTGTTTTTCTGCTTGTTCTTTAAGGTAAGCCAAATGCGTTAAGTCTTTTTGTTTGTTGCTCAACGCCAATGCCTGTTCTTTGAGGGTCAAAGTTTGGCGATTGAGCGTCAGATTTTGCTGACTAAGGGAAAGAGCTTGTCCTTGTTGAAAGGTGAGTAAACGCTCTTTTTCGAGTTGCCCTGCGGTCAGTTGTTGGTCATATTTTAAGGCAATTTCTTTTTTATCGTATTCGTATTGAATTTCTTTGCGTGTGATTTGTGTTTTGACTTCGTCGCCACTAAGGCTGTCTTTGAGCGCGATGTATTTTTTGTAGGTGTCGTAAGCGAGCGTATAGGCTTTATCGCGCTCGTATAAGGCACTCAACGCCTGCAAACCCTCTGCTTTATCTGCTCGTTCACCTATTTTTGTGGTAATTGCGACACCTTCGGTTGCCAAGGCTATTCCCTTTGCGTGGCGTTCTGCGGGGTTAATGCCCATTTTAACGATAAGCGAGTCGGGTGTGATAGCGTAAAGGTGCGCTAAGTTGATGGCTGCCTTTCCAACATATTTTTCTCTGCCGCTTTTTCTGCTTTCTATCAGCACCTCTTGAAAACAACGGTGTGCATCTACCATACGCGACATCTCCCCAAAAACAGTACCGAGGCTCAGTAGATTGCCGTTAGCTCTTTTTTCATTGCCATTTTTTTTATTAATAGCTATACTTTTTTCTATTTGCGCTACTGCTTCGGTATATTTTTTTTGGGTAGCATAGCAAATACCGATTCTTTCATGAAAAAAAACTTCGTTGCTTTCGTCGCCTGTTTTTAGGGTTAAAGCCAGCCCTTTTTTGAAATAATCGAGAGCTTTATCCTGTTCGTTTAATTGTAAGTATATATTGCCCAAATCGGCATAGTCATAAGTAATATAATAAAAATCGTTGGCACTTTCGTCTATGCGCAATGACTTTTGCACATATTCAAGTGCCTTCAGAAAATTCCCAACGCGTCTATACAGCGTACTCAAATTCCCTAAGGCAATAGACTGCCCTTCTAAATCTTTACTTTTTTCGGCTAATTCAAGCGATTTTTCATAATATTCTACCGCTTTTACACTATTGTTCAAACTACTATACGCACTGCCCAAACCGTTAAAAGCGATAACCTTATTTTTAATATCTCCAGGTTGCTCCAATAAGGCTAACATTTGTTCATACTGTTTTTTTGCTTTTTCAGGCTCTACCAAACCGCCATAAATCAAACCCAATAAATGGTGCGTGGCTATAATTTTTTTAGTGACTTGTGAGGTTTCGTATAGCTTTAGCGATGCTTCAGCCAAAGGGAGGGCTTCGGTACTCCTGCCCGTCACATCTAAAAAGCGTGCTTTATAATACAGCGCGTCGGCTTTTAATGCAGTAGGAGTAAATTTTTCGGCTATCGCCAAAGCCTGTTCGCTATAAACAAGCCCTTCTTTATGTTTTTTTTTATCGTATAACCCTGTACACAATAGAATTAGCATTTTCACCTTTACGGTATCTTCTTTGACATACTTATCATTAGCAGCAAGCAAGCTATCCACATTGATTTTAGCTTGTGACAGGAGGGGATTGTTCTTTGCAGAAAATGCAAAAAAAAGGGATAAAAGTAATAGTCGGGTCATGAAAAATTTTTTATCTTGGGGGATTTCAAAAAAATTTATAATTTTAATAAATATGTAATTAATTGATTATCAGTACCTTATAACTATATTACGCCTCTGCCAGCAGTTTCCGCTTTGAAAAAACGTATCCCGCCTTTGTAAGGCGGACATAACAAAATCGGCGAAGCCACCAATTTTTATAGCCATAATCTTTCCAAAAGGTGGCTTTGCCAAGTTTTAGGTCCGCCTTGCAAAGGCGGGATATGTACACCTTGCTACCGTAAAACTACCCGCCTCTGCCTTATCAGGGTTGCTGTTTCTAATATTACCTCACAACTTCAAATAGCCCATCAAAGTCAATTTTGACAGCAACTCCGTAGCGTTCATACAATCAAACTTTGCCAATAGATGATTTTTTTGATTGTTAATCGTATGGATAGAAGTACTTGTGAGCATGGCAATTTCTTTTGCCGCCAAGCCTCTTGCCAAAAACTTTGCAATTTCCTTTTCCTTGGGCGAGAGCAAGGGCGGAGGCAAGCCGCTGCTTTTTTTTTTATATTCGGTCGTCAGATAAGCCAGCTCTATCAATTGCCACAACTCCTCCAAGCCTTTGCTCTTGTTCACAATGCCGACCACGCCATATTCATACAAGAAATTATGCACCAGTTCGCCATGCAAACTGCTATACACCACGACTTTCGTAGGGAGTTGCATCGCTTGGATTGCCTCGAAAAGCTCTAAACCCAATTCTTCGTCGGTGATTACATCGGCTACCAAAATGTCAATCTCGTCTGACTGTAGCAAGGCGATGACCTCTGCTTTTTTGGTGGCTTTGCCCACCACTTCTACCTCTTCCTTTTTGGAAAAAAAGCCGCTCAATGCATCTAATATAATCGGATGATCGTCGTACAGAACTATTTTCATAATATTTAAAATTTTTCTGCAAAGGTACGACGGGTAAAGATACACCACAATAGTTATTTATAACTATACCGTTGGTCTTTTTTCAATAAAAAAATACTACTTTTTTACAAAAAATAAATAAAAAACACCTATTTTAATTAAAATTAAAATATTTTTCGTTTTAAACACCTGATAATCAATCAGTTAGAGCCGTATAGTTAGAAATAACTATTGCATAGTTTTTTTAATGTTGGCATTTTTGCATTATAAAATAAAGAAATGAAATCTGCGTTAAAAAAGCCATTTCACCCCTGATTAAAGGTGCGTCTATTGGTGACGGTAGGCGCGCCTTTTTAACCTCAAAACATCTACAAAACATCTACATATTATTTGGCGTTGATGTATATTCGAAGGATTAAATTTGAGCTAAAATAAAGTTTTATTAATTTGAAATTTTGAATATGTAGGCTAAAAAACACCTTAAAATAGGCTAAAATAACCTAAAAACACCTATTTTCATTAAAATAAAAATATTTTCAATTTTAAACAACTGATAATCAATTAGTTAGAGGCGTATAGTTAGAAATAACTATTGCATAGTTTTTTTAATGCTTGTACTTTTGTAATAGATAATCAAATAGTGCTATAATCGAAAGATTATATATGTCATGACGAAGTACCGTTGAATAAAGCGTTCGAAATCTTTATTTTCAACAACTTGACTTACACAAGATTTTATGTAGGGGAGGAAACTGAAAAGCCAAGTGAGTAGGTATAATTATTTATCCAATTTATTAATTTATTATCATGAGTCCAGAACAAGAAAATGATGTCTTGAGTGCATTGTATGACCGATTATTTCAAATAATCACTTACGCGCCAGCAGGACAAGCGTCGCAATTTAATAAACAAAATACGTTTATTCAATTTGCGAAAAATCAGGCATTAAAGCCAGCAGACTTTAAAAACGCAAGATCACCTGTAAACCCTAACGGGGCGTTGACTACAGCTGAATTGTTTTCTAGAATGGTGGATATTCAACCCGCACTACGTTCGGATTATGCGCCAACCGCAAACATTATAAGCGATACATTTACAACAATTGTAAATGGTGCGAATACAGCGTTAACGCCTAATCCAGCGCAATAAGCGCAATACGATAGAGCCGTCAATTACTTAAACGATGTACAAACCATCACAGATATTGATGGGAAGGTGACTACGAGTGTTAAACCAAAACTTATTTTTAAAGACTATCTTAGTAATAGAAGAATTTATGTCAAAGCCCTTTCTGATTACGCAGCTGCAAGAGGTAGATTAAATTTGGATTTTACCAAAGATCAAGAACAATGGCAAATACAAGAGCCAGTGTTGGCAGATGCTGTTGATGCTGCATATGAAACCTGGAGAGCAGAAGGCGCCGCACAAGTTGAGCAAGCTTTAGCTATTATGGAATCTTCTATCAATGACATCGTTGCTAATGTTATTGCTGATTCTAAAAAAACTATGCTAGATAATAAAATGGCATCAAATGTGGGTAAAGCACCTTGGTATATGTCGTATGCTACCCCATCAAACTGGTATGGTAAGGATAAGCCGGAGGATGAAGAGCCATCGTTCTCTGATATCGAATTAAAGAGCAATTATTTGGCGAAATCGGAAGACACTAATTATACGAAGTATAGTGCGGAAGGTTCTGCAAAGATGGGTTTATGGTCTGTGAGTACCGAGGTTAGTGGTGAAAGCAAGGAGTCGCATAAACACATGGTGGCTGACGATTTTACGCTAACTGCACAAATCGCAGTTGTACAAATCAATCGCCCATGGCTAAACGATTTAATTTTTAAAATGAGTGGGTGGTCGTTAGATAAGCAAGGTGCAGGACACATTTCTAATGGTGTTTTGAAAGATAATGAAACAAACTTACTTCCCCTAATTCCAACTGCTTTTATTGTAGCTCGAAATATTACAATAGAAGCCAATTTTACAACAGAAGATAAAAAAGTTGTTGAAGATAGTTTTGCTGCAAATGCAAGTGTTAGCTGGGGACCTATTGCCGTCAGTGGGAAATATGCACACGGAAGCTCGTCGGATCGTTTTGAGTCCACTTTTAATGGAGGCGTGTTAACCGTTCCAGGTATTCAAATCATTGGATATGTGAACGAAATTATTCCATTTTCTGCACCTTTAGTAGGGTAATTTTTTTAGAAAAAGCTGCCCTAGGTTTTTAAATTTTTAATTTTTTAATTTAGGGTAGCTTTTTTTCTGAAAACTACTGCATAATTTTTTTATTGTTTGTATCTCTATGCTACCAAAATAATACAGACAAGCCCGAAAGTTTTAATCAGAGTACAATAAATAACCTTTTTTTAACACATTACTAAATTTTTTTATTATGCAAGATCCATATATAGGAGAAATTATGCTTTTCGCAGGCAATTATGCACCAGCCAAATGGGCATTTTGTAACGGCCAATTATTACCTATTGCTCAAAATCAGGCTTTGTTCAGCGTCTTAGGAACAACCTACGGTGGCGATGGGAAGGTTAATTTCGCACTGCCCGATTTGCGCGGTAGAACACCGATTGGTATGGGACACGGACCGGGGCTTTCTAACTACCCGCAAGGTAAGCATGGTGGTGTTGAAAACGTTACGTTGCTTTCTACACAAATGCCTGTTCACACGCATCAGTTAAGCGGAGTGACTTTTAAGGTTAAAAATTCTGGCTATGTTGATATTCCTGTTAATACAGAAGAAGGAGAAGGGAATTCAATTTTCCCTACAAATATCTTAGCTGCTGGCGACTCTAGCGCTACTACACCTAAACCATTTACAAATTTGCCATTTGATGGTAAATACAGCGGCAACGGCATTCCTGTTCAAGGAATGCAAATTGAAATTTCTGGTGGACAAATTGGCTCGGCAGGTGGCAGCCAACCCCTTGCTGTTGTACAACCCTACTTGGGTATGAACTACTGCATTGCTTTAGAAGGTCTTTATCCGCCACGTTCTTAATCATCAAAATGAGGTGTCGATGTATTTCGAGATACACAGACAAACTCAATTGTTAAATCGTTAAACTAAAAATAATGAAAAAAGAAATACTTATTCGCATCGTTTTTATTTTTTGCTTGAGCTTAATGCTCAATGCTGCCTCCGCGCAAATCCAAGACAATGCCATTGATGACGTTGGCGACATTGCATTTGTGGCTTACACTACAAATTCACTCAACGGTATGGCGGGCTTTGCTTTTGTACTTTTAGATAATTGCCCTGCTAATACATCTATTGGTTTTTCAGACGACGAATGGACAGGTTCGTCATTTGCACCAGTGAACGAAGGAGAGATAATTTGGACAACAAGTGCAGCCGTAGCAAAAGG
>JAYWGJ010000127.1:0-37490 GCA_043778315.1 Saprospiraceae bacterium
ACCTCTGAAAGCAATGCGTCGGGGCGCAATAAAGTATGGTCAATATAGTTGGCTAATTCCATGATACATTTATTTTGTAGCTAAAATTATGCTAATTAATTACAATACAAATACTTATATATTAAATATTTTGTATAATTCTAATATTTTTTGTTTTGATAATAAAAATAATGTGATAATTATAATGCTAATATAATATTAATTATTTCGCTAAAACACCATTAGATCCCCAAAGGTACAAAAATGAATTAAAATGATGCGTTTGATATGAAAATTTAATCTTAATTTTGCAAAAAAAATAAATTTTAAAAAAAATACTATGTTTTCTAAAAATATCCTTTGGCTTGCGCCAATATTCGCTATCTCGCTGCTGCTTACGGCTTGCAATAAACCAACCGACTACATCAACGGCGATAAGGCAAAAGACTTTTCGGGCGTGACAATCGCGGGCGACTCTATTCATCTGCACGACTTCAAGGGCAAACTCGTACTCCTCGACTTTTGGGGAAGCTGGTGCGGACCCTGTCGCGAAGCGAACCGCGATTTAGTGCGTCTATACGCCGATTATCACGATAAACAATTCAAAAACGCCGACAGCGGCTTAGAGATACTAAGCATAGGCATAGAAAAAGACCGCGAGGCGTGGGAAACCGCAATAAAAGAGGACGGCTTGATTTGGAAAACCCATATCTCCGATTTGCAACGGTTCGGTTCGCCGCTCGCCAAACTCTACGATATTTCGCAAATCCCGCAGCAGTTTTTGATAGGCGGCGACGGTACTATAATAGGTGTCAATCTGACCTACGACCAACTCAATAAACTCTTAAAACGGCAGTTGAAATAAATAAAAACTGTCATAATGGCAGTTTTTTTGGCGTGGCAAAATTATTGTTATTGTAATATGTTAGTATTATAAAATAAAAAAATAATTTTTGGCTGTACCGCCTAATAAATAAAAATATGGAAAACAAAGAACTCGAAGTAGAAGAAACGGTCGCCGACGAAACGACCGCGACAACAAATACTGAAACCGCAACGGACGAAACGGCGGAAGCAACCGCACAGACCGACTCCAAAACCGAAGCTCTCGAGGCGCAGGTAACCGAGTTAAAAGACAAGTTTACGCGCTTAGTAGCGGAGTTTGATAATTACAAAAAAAGAACCAATCGCGAGCGTTTAGACCTCCTCGATACGGCTGCCAAAGATACAATTTTGGCATTTTTGCCGATTTCGGACGACCTCGCCCGCGCTACAAAAGCGAACGAAACGGCTACCGATATTGCTATCGTCACCGAAGGCGTAAACCTTATTCATCAACGGTTTACCAAAACTTTGACGCAATGCGGCATTCGCCCGATAGCGGCAAATGGAGCGGACTTTGATGCCGAGTTTCACGAAGCCGTAGCCGAACTCCCGATGGGCGACGCGATGAAAGGCAAAGTGATTGACACGGTAGAAAGCGGCTTTTTTCTGAACGATAAAATCATTCGTTTCGCGAAAGTGGTGGTAGGTAAATAGGACATTATTTAGCTTTTGCTAATAAAAATAAAGTAATGAAAAAGGATTTTTACGAAATATTGGGCGTGTCGAAGTCGGCAACGCAAGAGGAGATAAAAAAAGCCTATCGCAAACGTGCGATGGAGCATCACCCCGACCGCAACCCCGACGATAAAGCCGCCGAAGGCAAGTTTAAGGAAGCTGCCGAAGCCTACGAAATACTGAGCGACGAGCAGCAGCGCGCGAAATATGACCGATACGGACATCAGGCGTTTGAGGGCGGCGGCGGTCGCGGCAATCAGCAGCAACACGCCGAAGATATTTTTTCGTCTTTCGCGGATATGTTTGGCGGCGGCGGACGGCAACAGCAGCAGCAACGCGGCGAGCAGGGCGGCAATGTGCGCATCAAAATGAAGCTCACGCTCAACGAAATTGCGACCGGTGTAAACAAAAAAATAAAAATAAACAAGGAAATAAACTGTCACAGTTGCGCAGGTTCGGGTGCAAAAGACCGCAACTCGACCAAAAGCTGCACGACTTGTCGCGGCTCGGGCTACGTCCGCAAAGTCACGCAGACGTTTTTGGGCAATATGCAAACGACCGTCACTTGTCCTACTTGTAGCGGTTCGGGGCAGATGATTACGGCGAATTGCGGCAGTTGCGCGGGTAAAGGTACGGAGAAAGGCGAAGAGGTCATCAGCGTCGATATTCCTGCTGGCGTTGCCGACGGCATGCAGTTGAGCATGAACGGAAAGGGTCACGCGGGGCGCAAAGGCGGCAGTCCGGGCGACCTCGTCATAGCAATAGAAGAGATAGAACACGAGCAACTGAACCGCGACGGCAATAATTTGATTTATGAATTGAACTTGAATTTTGCCGATGCGATTTTGGGTACGCACGTCGTTGTGCCTACGCTTTCGGGCGACGTGAAAATGACAATTCCGCCAAATACACCCGCAGGTAAGGTTTTCCGCTTGCGCGACAAAGGTTTGCCCGTTTTGCAATCCTACGAAAAAGGCGATTTATTGGTTTCTACCAATATTTTTATACCGAAGGATTTGAGCGCGGACTCGCGCAGTTTACTAGAAAAAATACGCGAAAACAAGGATTTTCAGCCCAAACAAGGCAAGCAAGAGCGCGGTTTTATGGATAGAATGAAGGATTTATTTCAGTAATGGAGTGGATTTTAATACAATAATTTTAGGGCTTTGCGCCAATAAATCACAATATAATACCCACCCGTTTATGGCTTGCGCCGTGACGGGTTTGGTGTTTTTATAATAAATTGACACTTTTTTTACAATATGAAAGATACACAATGGCTGCAACGGACGCGCCTTTTGGTGGGCGACGAGCCGCTACAAGCACTACATAATAAGCACGTTTTAGTGGTCGGAATGGGTGGCGTAGGCTCGTTCGCCGCAGAGTTTATCGTTCGGGCGGGCGTTGGCAATATCACTATCGTGGACGGCGACGTGATAGACCCGACGAACCGCAACCGACAGCTGCCCGCACTCGCTACCAATCACGGCGCGTACAAAACCGACATCATGAGCGACCGCTTGCGTGCTATCAACCCCGAGCTAAACCTCACGGCGTACTGCGAATTTATGTCGCCGACGCGTATGCAGGAGTTGCTCGAGCAGCCGTTCGACTACGTCGTAGATTGCATCGACAGCATCACGCCAAAACTGTTTTTAATAGAAACGGCGTACCTCAAAGGCTACCCTTTGGTGAGCAGCATGGGCGCGGGCGGCAAGATGGACCCGACACAAATACAAGTAGCCGATATTAGCAAAAGCTACAACTGCACAATGGCGCGCTATGTGCGCAAACGCCTCCACAAAATGAATATCCGCAAGGGTTTCAAGGCGGTTTTCAGTACCGAACAAGTGGCGGCGGAGTCGCTGATGCTCACCGACGGCAGCAATTTCAAACGGTCGGCGTATGGCACTATTTCGTATTTGCCTGCGGCGTTTGGCGGCGCGTGCGCGTCGGTGGTGCTGCGGGACTTGGTGGAGTGGAAGCAGTAGCGGGAAATATTATTGATATAACAAAAAAAGCCATCAGACACTTCGCAGTGCTGATGGCTTTTAATATATAGTAAACTGGCAAAAAGGTACTTTAATTGGTTTGTGGCAACTTATTGTTGTCCGTTGTCGTCAAAATCCGCGTCTGCGTCGTCTGCCTCTTTCGAGGAGTGACCGTAGGTTCTGCTGAAATGGTCGGTGCTTGTTGGGCGCGACAACTGCTCCTCTACGTTTGTAGTCGGGTTGTAGGATTTGATGATAGGTGCGATGGATTTATTATTGAGTGCCGCCGTAGTCGCACTGATTTCTTTTTGGAGTTTATCTATCGCGGCTGCCGTATTTGTGCTGCCTGCCACTGCGTTCACAACTTGGATATTTTGCTGGGTTTGCGTCACTATCGGCGCAGCAATATTAGCGAAAATACTGGTGGGTGCAAACTGAAAGAACGAATTGACGAGGTTGCGCGCAAACATGATTTTGGGTGACCAATAATGCGACTGGCTCACGTTTTCTACAATCACGCCGCGCGAAGTGGTGCAATGTACTACCGTGATGCCCTCGGCGGTTCGGTTTACTATCATCGCAACGTGCGAGATATTGCCGCGATGCCCAAAAAATAGCAGGTCGGAAGGGCGGATTTGGTTAAAACTAACCGCTTCGCCAAGCTGTGCCTGCGCACGCGCTAACGGCTGCAGAGTCGCGCCAAATTCGTGATAAATATAGCTCGTAAAACTCGAGCAGTCAAAAGTGGCTGGACCACGCGAGCCTAACACATACGGTATGCCTAAATAGTTTTGGGCGATGCCCGCTATTCCTGAACGGTAATTTTCCTCCGAGCTATGTACTGTAACTAAGGTGTTCGGGTTATCATACTTTATGTCGAACGACGATAACGATAAACTTGAAAACAGAGAGAATGAGGTCAGTAGAATTGCTCTACTAACTTTTTTGATTGTAAATTTACTACTGCTCATAGTATTTTTTTTGTAGCTCACCTCCAATTTCGTAGGGCGCAACGGTATAGTCTGCACTATCAAATCTGCACTATGAAATTGGGCTTTGGCAAGTTGGTTTTAAGAAATTTGGTTTTTTGAATAAAAATATACTTGTCAATAATACTTTTAGCGAAAGCAAATATAGGCTATTTATATATCATACAAAAGCAAATTTGAAAAAATATTGTATTTTAACATTTACATAATGTACAACAAGTAAACCATAAGCATTGCGCCGCAATTCAATCCTCAAAAAATGGAGCAGTAAAGGGTTTATTTGGTTGGATTTTGACGCGTCGTTAGGCAACGGCACAAAGGTTAGTTTGTGTATTTTGACCATTAAAATTTCTAGTTATCAAAATATCAATAAGCAAAAGTAAGTAACGCATTTGAAACAACCAAACATTTTGTAATATTTTTTAAACCATTCTTAATATTTTTTATTTGCTATGCAACCATATTAAAATAACACTTTAAGAAAAATAGTAATTGTAAACAAGCCTATTAGATATTATAAATAAATGCTATAATATTGATATTCAAAATATAATTTGGTTTAAATCTATTTTTATTTTTAATAAAAGAATTAAAGTTTGATTGAATTTGATGTAACAGAATTTATAACTTTAAACTCAACGTTATACTTTCTTACAATCGCAATTACACAAAAAGCAAAACGCACAAAAATACTTGTTGTACACAAGTATTTTTGTACGTTAGAGGCAAATGACATTGCTATTCATGTCATATTTTATTTACCAAAAATTCCACCTAAAAGGTCTTTCGCTTTGTCGCCTAAGCCGCCTGTGAGCGCGGCGAAGTCAAACGAGCCGCCTTCCAATAGGGTTTCTAATTGGTCTGCAACGCCGCTCGGGAGTTTGTCTTTGAGCGGTGCGAGTACTGCTTCTACGGCTGATTTTGCTTGCTCTTCGGTGATGCCTGCTTTTTCGGCAACGGTCTTGAATAATTCCATTTTATTGACTTTTAAATGATTAGAAAAATATTACACCATTGTAACACTACTCCGCTAACAAAAATCGAGCCATAAGAGTTCCCTCGAATTAATGTATATGCGCTCGAAAACAAAACCCCCGCAGGTCACCGAAGTAACCGCGAGGGCTTTTGCACTATGAAAACACCTTCTTTAACCTAAGGCGGTCGTTATATTTTTATTTATTACAAAGGTAATTTACTATATTGAAACTACCAAATATTTACTGCATTATTTTTTTAATTTTTTTAGCGAAAGCGTCATCGCCTACTTCGTCAGCCATATTAAGAATTTGCTCGGCTGCGCCCTGCTGCACTCGGTTGCCTTGTTTCATACCATTAATATGCTCCAATTCCTGCCCAAAATACGCGCTAACGGCTGGATTAGCATAAAACTTGCGCATCGTACTGGTTTCGGTAGCCAATATTTCCAAGTGTTTTTTGAGCTTCTCTACGGTTTCGGCTTTGCCGCCAAAACGCTCTTGCTTTGCTTTTATAGCAGGATTTTGCAGCGCAACATTGTCTTTGCCCAGCCCTGCCGCCTCTGCATACACACGCAAAAAGAACGCGGTATTGTAGTCGTATTGGAAATTATTGTTCGGGAACGCCGCAAAATACGCATCTACGGTTTTCACCGCTTTATCGTATTCGCCTACGCGAAGCAGGTCTTCGGAGAGCCGCAACATCGAGAACCGCGTAGAAATCACGCTCGGAAAATAACTTTTATCGATAAAAGTTTTGCCTTTATTGAAGTTGCCCCATTTGAATTTTTCGGTCACGTTTTTGTACATAATATCGGTGGCTACTCTGCCGCCGCCTATCATGCCGCCAAACTCGGGTCTGCCCTTCGATTGTACAGGTATGATGCGCAACGCCAAGCCCTCGAGCTGCGCGTAGTCGCTCAAACCGAGCATTTTATCAGGGCTGCACGTCACGGCGAAGTAAATCGGTCTGTCCCAAAGGTTGTTCGCTATGATGTCTAATATCGCCACTTCGTCTTTAATCAAGTACTTTTTACCTTGAATATTCATTGCGATATTCGCGCCAACCGAGTCTTTTTCGCTAATCAAACCCTGCTTGACTAACGCCGCTTTATCCACAGGGATAGTGAGGCGATTGGTAGGCAAGTAGCTTTCGGTAGGGTTGCCGCCTTCTGAACTGAGCGGATGGTCTTCGCCCAAAAACTTCACTACGTCCTTGATAGCCATAGTCGGGTGGTCGCCGTCGGGCGGATACAAAAACACTTGATTGCGTTTGTAGCCTCTATATGCGTCGGGCGAAATAGTCATTTTTATCGCAGGCGCTTGATTCACTTTGCGGCGCAATTGGTCGATATACCAATCTACGGCGAGCAAACTGAGGTTCACGACCCGCACGTCCGTGCGTATGCCTTCCACCTCTTGCGCGTACCAAAGCGGATAGGTATCGTTGTCACCGAAAGTGAAAATGATAGCGTCTTTTGCGCACGAGTTGAGGAAGTTGGAGGCGTAGTCGCGTGCCGCGTAATGCCCTGCGCGGCTGTGGTCGTCCCAGTTTTGTGTGACCATCAATAAGGGCACAAGTCCTACCATCACGGTACTCAAACCTGCTACCGCTAAGCCGTTTTTGAGGCGGCTAATCAGCAAATCGTAGAGCGCGAGTACGCCCATGCCTATCCAAACCGAAAACATCATCATCGAACCCGCTATCGCGTAATCGCGCTCACGCGGCTCGTTTGGTGGCTGATTGGAATAGATAGAAATCGCAAAACCGAGCATGAAAAACAATGCCAAAACGACCCATGCGTTTTCGCTGTTTTTACGAAAGTGAAAAAACGCACCGAGCAGCCCAAAAATGAGCGGCAACATATAATAGGTGTTTCTGCCTTCGTCGTGCTTCAAACGGTCGGGCAGAATGCTTTGGTCGTAGAGGCGCATCGAGTCGTAAAACCCGAAGCCCGAAAGCCAGTTGCCGTCGGTGGGGTCGGTGTCAAAATAACCTTGATTGGCGTTTTGGCGACCCGCAAAATTCCACATAAAATAGCGGACGTATTCCCACATAAATTGATAGCGGAAAAAGAACTCCATATTGTCTAATTGTGATGGCTTACCGCCAAATTCTCGTGGATTATTGATGCCCATCCACATCAAATGCTCTTGCACACGGTCGCTATGTCCGATGCGCGGAAACAACATTTTATCTTCCGAATTGTACTCGTAAGCGTATTTTTTATCTACTACTTCGTACTTGTCGCCCACGGGTCCGTACTTGTCAGACGAGCTGCTGCCCGACGGCTGCGCCGCAAAATGCGGTCCGTACAGCAACGGGCGGTCGCCGTACTGCTCGCGGCTGAGATACGACACAAAATTAAATACGTCGGACGGGTTGTTCATATTAATAGGTGTACTCGCGTTGGCGCGAATCATCGTTATCGCATAAGTAGAAAAACCCAAAACGATAAAGGCAAATGCCAATAAGCCGCGCTCCAAACCAGCCGAACGCGTCAGGCGCGCACGATGCAAACCGACCACGATAGCACTGAGTAGCAATAGCATAAAAAACACTAATCCGCTACCAAACGGCAGTCCAAAACTATTCACAAAAAGCAACTCGAACCAGCCGCTAATGCTTGGTAGGTAAAGGATTACGCCGATTTGTATGCCACCCAATAACGCTACGCCGATAAGCCCTGCTATGATAAATCCGCGAGCCGTATATGTTTTATTTTTTTTGAAATAATATAATATTGATAAGCCAGGTATCGCTAACAGCGACAATAAGTGAACGCCGATAGACATACCCACCATGTACGCCGCGAAGATGAGCCAACGGTCGTGCTGCGGCTCGTCGGGCAGTTGATACCATTTCATCATCGCCCAAATCACGATTGCCGTGAAGAACAACGACATCGCATATACCTCGCCTTCCACCGCCGAAAACCAAACCGACGTAGTAAATGTGGTGCATAAACCCGCTATCAAACCAGCCGTGAGTATCGCTACCGATTGCCCTGCGTCGGGTTCGCCGTCGCGTCCAACCAAGGCTATCCGCCCTAATATAGTAGTGACCCAGCACATAAACATTGCCGCGAAAGCGGTACAAATCCCCGACAATAAATTGACGGCGTAAGCCATATTCGCCGCGTCCTTAGACACCAAACTCGCTACCCATGTGAACATTCGCCCTACGAGCAAAAAGAACGGCGCGCCTGGCGGGTGAACTACTTGGAGTTTCGTCGCGCCCGCTATAAATTCGCCGCAGTCCCAGAGGCTGCCCGACGGCTCCGCCGATAGTGCGTAAGTGATAGTGGCTATCGCAAAAACGAGCCAACCCGTGATGTTGTTCAGAAGACGAAAATTCATGTATTATATACTGATTATGTACTAAAAAAAACGATGAAATGGTGTTAAAACTACTCGAAAGACAAAAGTAAGGCTTATTGCTTACTTTTTCGAGTATTCCGCTATAAAAATAATATTTAGCCTATATTTGAACTGCGCTTTAACTATTTGTATCGTTCCGATAAGTAAGAGTATTTTTGAGTGTTTTATGGATAAAATTATTACCTTTGTGATAATGGTTTTTTCCAATTTAAACTAATAATGATTATAATATAAAACATGAAAAAATTTCAATAACAAC
This sequence comes from Saprospiraceae bacterium, assembly GCA_043778315.1. Taxonomy (GTDB): domain Bacteria; phylum Bacteroidota; class Bacteroidia; order Chitinophagales; family Saprospiraceae; genus JBEEMU01. The sequence goes on from JAYWGJ010000127.1 coordinate 9,134, forward strand.
CCTATTTCGCTACGCGGATAAAGGAGAATTGTTATTGAAAAAATAAAATAAAATATGACCCGAACTACTTATATAGAAGAACGTGCGCCCTTGTTTTGGTCGGTTTCGCCCGCAAAACGCGCCGAAATAAGCGACACTTTATTGGTAGAAACTATTTTGAACTACGGCGAAATAGAAGACCTCCGCGCCCTTTTTGACCTGCTCGGGCTAACCCGCGTAGCTGCCATTTTTTTTGCTGCTACGCGCAACCGCACTCGCGATAATTACCTGCCTGTGGTGAAAAATTATTTTACCTTATATTTCAATCGTCATGCGCCTCAACATACTATCTAAGGAGCAACAAGATTTGCTGCCATTTATTCAAAGTTTTGAAAAAACTTACTATTTGGTAGGCGGCACGGCTATTGCTCTGCACATCGGTCATCGGTTGTCAATCGATTTTGATATGTTCCGTTTGCAAAATGTGTCGCATAAACAAATTATAGACCGCTTAACCGCTTATAATCTAAGTTTCCGTTTGCTGCATCGCGATTCGGAGAGTTTGCATATTATTGTGCATGGCGTAAAACTTACTTTTTTTCAGTTTCCATTCAAAATACCTGTCAAAACAACAGATTTAAAAGTAAAAATACCCGATTTATTGCACTTAGGCGCAATGAAAGCCTACGCGATAGGCAGACGCTCAAAATGGAAAGATTATGTTGATTTGTACTTTATTTTAAAATATCATCATAGTTTGGAAGAGGTTACAAAAGCATCGCAACTGCTTTTTGAAATGCTTTTTTCACCTAAATTATTCAAACAACAACTTTGCTATTTTGAAGACATTGACTACACCGAAGAGGTCACTTTTTTGCCAGGTTTTGAAGTAGATGACGAAACCGTTAAGCAATTTTTAGTGGCGTTATCTACTGAAACTTTATAAAATATTAATCAAACAACAACAATTATTCCATGCCAATGACTTTTCATAGTATAAAACAACAATACCCGACAGGAACTGTCGTCAATCTTTGTGTGCAGAAAATATTGCAAGAAAAAGGATTGATTATATTCTATGAGGGAGAATATTCTGCTCTTTTGCATATTTCAGAGATTGCAAATGACAAAAGATTGAGTAGAAAATTATTTTCAGTCGTCCGAGTTGATGATAAAATTGATGTTGTTATCATTGGATTTGATGATAAGAAGCGAACTATTTTGTGTAGTTTTAAATCTTTACGAAATAACCTGAAGGGCGCACTGAGTTCGGATGAGTGTAGAAGGTTGATTGAAGAAGAAGCAAGCGATAGAGTAAACCAAAAAGAAAAACGCCTTCAACAAGATAGAAATACATTAGACAGGGCTTTGGGTGATTTGCAAAAAACGGATTTGACTTTTTTATATGAATTGATACAAAATGCGGTGGATAATCCAAGCATAGACTATGAGAATAAAGTTAGGGTAAAGTTTGAAATTACTAATAATTATTTACTTCTTAAACATGATGGTGCTGTCATTACCGAATCTAACTTCGGTGCAATTACTGGTATATTCAATTCCGATGGCGAAAAAGAAAAAGATAAATCTAAGATAGGTTATAAAGGAATAGGCTTTAAATCAGTTTTTAGATATTCTCAAAATGTATATATTCGTTCGGGAAATTTCAGTTTTAGTTTCAATAAGGAGCAAACAGGTGGAGATAAAGCATGGGAGGTTATTCCTATTTTTGAAAGAGAAATTGACAAAATTGATAAAATTCAACAATTTGATTTCTTTAACGCTTCTGTTGCGTTTGCCTTTGAAATGACTAACGACACGATAAAAAATAATGTTATTGAATATTTAACACAACTCTCTAATAATCCATATTTGTTGATTTTTTTAGACAATCTTACAGAACTAAAAATAACACTACCCGAAAGTAAATATTTTACCACAAAGGAAACATCAATACAAAATGATAAAGCATTAATAAAAATAACAAATAATAACGATAAAGAAGAAACTTGGGTTTCTTTTTCAAAAAAATACGAAATAATTGATAAAAATATAGAAAAAGAATTGTTAGACGAAAATAATCGAGCAATTCCTAATAAATTCAGATATTTTAGAACGCCAAACATTCAAATATTACTACCATTAGACGACCATACAGACTTAGTAAATCTGTTCACTTACTTACCACTATCAAATACCCAGTACAAACTACCATTTATCATAAATGCAGATTTTATTCCAAATTTAAGTAGAACGGATATAATTGACGATATTGAGTATAATTACAAAATAGCCGAATTTGCCGCCGATACACTCGTTTATTTTTCGCAATCCTTAGCCCGAAAAAAGCAGTATAAATATCTCTTGCAAACCTTACCGCAATTTGACAATATTCAGAAAAATAGATTTTTGCAAACGCTGAAAGATACTTATTTTAATTTGTGTGCAACTATTCCTATTTTCCCTACCCAAAACGATAGCGAACTCTGTTTGTTTAGCGAATTATTGCTTGACGAAACAGGTATATTTACACTATTGCAAGATGAAATTGTGACACTCACTGATATAGATAAAAAATTAATTTGCAATGAAATAGACGAAAAAGGTTTACAAAAAGTAAAAGCCTTGATGCGAGAACACAAACAAGGCGTTATTTATACGTTTACAAACTTAAAAAATGATTTACAAACAGAACTTTTTCAAATATGGCTGAAAATACCCGCTAATAATTTCAAAATAATTCAGTTTTTTGCTCAAAAAGAAAACTTGAAATCTTTGATTGCGAGCGAAAAAATTGTTTTAGCACAAAGTGGAAATCTTTTAGAGGCAGGTGCGCTATATAATAGCGTACCCAAAGAAATTGCGTTTATGAAGACCGAACAAATCAATAGCGAATTATTGGAATTACTGACCGAAAAAGACATTACTATATCTTTAAAAGCGTTTGAACCTGTTTCGTTTTATAACGAAAAAATACTAAATGATGCACCAAATATCAATACAATATTAACATCTGATAATAATTTATTGAATTTTTGGCGATTTATTTATGACAATTGGAATTTATTTAAAGTAGATACACCCATTAAAAATTCGCTAAAACAATTTAGAGTTTTGTGTAAAAAGGATAGTGAAACTACATTATATTTGCCTATAATCACAAGAGCCTACTTATCTACCGAGTTCAATCCAGGTAATGAAATAGAAAGTATTGTCAGAAGTTTGAGTCTGCCAGAACCTGTATATTATATTGTGCCTGATTATATAGACGAAAAAAGAACAATAAATACTTGGGAAACTATATTCAAAGCGGCGCACGCTATTACCGATTTACAACAAGTAATAGAAAAGGTAATAGAAAAATTACCTGAAAATAACAGATGATACAAATCATTTTGAAATCGCTAAACAAATTTTCAAATACTGGAAAGATAATAGAAGTAACCCAAACAAGGCATTAACAACAAGTCGTATTACTACTATTCAAAATTATTTAAAAATAAAGTGTAGCAATAATCAATTTCGCAAAGTTACTGAAACAATCATTTCAGATGCTTATTATACAGATAGCAACCCGATTGCTGCAATATTACCTATCATCAAGTTAGATAATTTAATTTCAGAAGAGTATGCTACAAATGCTACACAAATAGTTTTTTGGAAAGAGTTTTTTATAGCAATTGGCTGTGTTCAGATGGTAGAAAGACAAGCCGTATTAAACAAAAAATTAAACTTTTTTATACGCGAACAAATTAGTTTGCGAGCAGTGCATTTTGATATTTTGAAAGAAATAAGCGATTTATACACCAAAAAATCAGAAAATAACTTAAAATTTGATTCATTATTTTCAAGGTTGGCGTTGAAAACAAATAAAGATACTTGGGTATCTGCGTCTGATATTCATTTTTCAAGTGTTTATAAGCCTGATTTAGATTTAGAACAGGGCGAAAATCTGAATCAAAATATTCTTTTTTTGAATAAAATGTACCAACCCAAAGAAATTTCAGAAAGTTTATTGAAAAAATTGAAGATTAGGGATAATTTTATACTTCAACTGCACCCACAAATAAATATTACAGAGATAGCAACGAAACATACTCCTTATGTAAATCTATTATGGGACTCCTCTGTTTTCAGAGCAGAAAGACAACGTTTATTAAGTTTACCGCGCAGATATACCGATGCCGATATTAAAAGATACACCTTTTTACTTAATTTTGTAGAAGTGACTTATATGGAAAAAGCCATAGTACAAAAACATAACACGCAGTTTTGGGATTTTATAAAGGAATTGAACTTTGATTTTACACAAAAAACGTCATTGTCCAACTATCGTAAAATATACAGCGAGTTAGATAACTACATTATTTACTTTATTAAGCATAATGAAGTAACTCCAAATAAAAACGAAGAATTTTGCAAATCAACAGCACTATATTCTATTAATTTATCTAATTATGTAGAAAGTTCGGAAGTGCCGTTGCATGATTTAACTCAAATAATAGTTGGTAACACTAATCTTGAAGAAATATTAGGTATCAAGCAAGAGTTGTCACAGGCGCATTGTATCGCTCTTTTAAGTCAAGCGGAAATTGCACTTACCGAAGAGGAAGTTAAGAAACTGGATATTATAAATATCCTTCATACATATACGGTAGATGACGAGGGAATTGACCTTAAACTGCCAAATAGACTTTATGAATGGGTTGCGGTAAGCGATTTATACCATTGCGAAGACAATACAAGACAGATAGACGAAGCGCGATTATTGCACGAAAGTTTTAAAACACTTGCGCGTGTTTTTGGGGTTAATGTATTATCTGAAAACAATTTAGTTTTAAAGATAGCACCTAATGAGCCTGAAAAAACGAATGAAATAGTAGATTTTTTCAAGGAACGCGCTAAATTTATTGCTTTCAAAATAAACCAAACGAATTGGGAAGAATTAGAAAGTGATATTATGAAAGCAATAGAATGTTTTGATTTTTATCAAGTTGAGTCTGTTAAAAAAGTATGGGAAAGTATCAATTTAGAATACTCCGAACTTGATTTTGTAGTAGAAAACAATGAAATTTATTACACGCAAAAATGGAAAACAAACGCCGAATTGCTTGATTTTTTAGTTCATAAAATAACAAATGGCAAAAATCAACTACCCGAAACTTGGTTGAAGAATGTAATAACAAAATGGGATATTTCAGAAACGACTGAAAATTTACACGACGAATTTGGCGAAAAAGTACCAAAAAAATGGTTAGATGAAATAGAAGTCAAAGTGATAGAAAAAATAAAAGCAAAAGAAAATACAGAAGCAAAAATTTTAGTCACAAAACAAGAAAAAGAAATATTACAGGAAATTAAAGACTCAGGTGCTACCATGGAGGAAGTTTATGATTTTTGGAAAAATAACAAAAAGCAATCTACTAACGAAATTTTAGCAACAACTGATAGTACGTTGCAAATTGATGCAGAAAATGAAGCACAAAGTGTCGCAGAAAAAAATTCAGGTTATACCATGGAAGAAATTTTAACCAATAGAACGCTGCAAATTGCCGCCGAAAGTGCCACAGAATATGAGCGGACAAAACAAAACAGAGGCGTACCCTTCAATTCGGGAGTAGAGGGCGAGCAATTTGTTTATGAGGATTTATGTAAAGAATTTCCAAATAGCGTAAAATGGACAAGTTCGTATGGTGTGGATTGTGAAGGCTACGGAACAAATGAATATGATTTTGAAGTTTATGCAGATGAAACTTGTTCAAAAATACTATATTATATTGACGCTAAATCGAGTACACTTGGTGAAGATATAGAAAAAATGGAAATAGAGTGGCGAAAATCAGAGTGGAAATTTATTACAAAAAAAGACAATTTAAGTTATCTAATTGCAAGAGTTTTTAACATCGGCGATAAGGCTAATACTTATATTGTGTATTTAAAAGTTAGTAAATTTACACTTTAAGCACTTACCAATCAACGTCTTTATACGGCGCATAAAAAACCAAAACCAAAAAAACGTCATACACCAACATAACGCCCCCCTACCCAAAAACCACTTTTTTCAAAACCCAACCATTTTTATTATATTTTCATACATGGAAATCATTTTATACAACGAACTCAACACCGCGTCGGTGAAAAAGCAATTTGCGAAGGTAGTGGAATACCTCAAAGCAGGCGATTTTAAATCGGCAGATGTAAAAAAAATGACGGGCAGCCCGTATTATCGTGCCAAATTGGACGATACGCATCGGTTGTTGTTTCAGTTTGCGCAGTATAATGGCAGTACTTATTTACTGTTGTTGGAAGTTATTTTGAACCATAATTACGATAAATCGCGGTTTTTGCGCGGCGCACTTATAGACGAAAGTAAATTGCAACCCTTGACGGAAGTACAAAAAGTGGCGCAAGACGACGTTTTGCCGCTCGTACATTTGAACACAAAAGCCAAAAATTTCCATATTTTAGATAAAATACTATCGTTTGACGATACGCAAGCGCGTATTTTGACCACGCCCTTACCCATTATCATTATCGGGTCGGCGGGTAGTGGCAAGACCGCGCTGACGTTGGAGAAACTCAAACAACTGCCTGGCAAGGTTTTGTATGTCACACTTTCGGCGTATTTGGTAGAAAATTCGCGCAATCTGTATTACAGCCATTACTACGATAACGATGCGCAAGAGGTGGATTTTCTGTCGTTTGCCGAATATTTGCAGACCATCGAAATACCGCAGGGCAAGGAAATTGGGTTTCGCGAATTTGGTTTTTGGATAGCCAAATATAAGCAGTCTTATAAAATAAAAGACACCTACAAACTTTTTGAGGAGTTTAAAGGCGTTGTCACGGGTTCGGTCACGGATAAACCTTACCTCACGGAAGTAGAATACCTTAATTTGGGCATCAAACAGTCGGTTTTTGATACAACCGAACGGGCGGCAGTCCATGATCTTTTTTTGAAATATGTGGCGTATTTGGCAGAAAGTCCTTATTTTGATACCAACTTGGCAGCATACAGCAGCCTAACAAAAGTGCAGCCGCACTACGATTATGTGGTGGTAGATGAGGTGCAGGATTTGACGAATATTCAACTGTTTTTGATACTAAAATCATTAAAAACATCGGCTAATTTCGTCTTTTGTGGCGACTCTAACCAGATTGTTCACCCCAATTTTTTCTCGTGGTCTGCCGTCAAATCCATGTTTTATAAGCAAGATTTGGAGAGCGACCTTGTCCGTATTTTAGCCACAAACTACCGCAATACGCCCGAAGTGACGGGCATTGCCAACCAACTTTTATTGCTCAAAAACGTGCGTTTTGGCTCTATTGACCGCGAAAGCACCTATTTGGTGAAAACCAACTCGGATAAAAAAGGCGAAGTGCAGTTTTTGGAAGACTCTACGGGTATCAAAAAAGAACTCAATGCCCGCACGCGCCGCAACACGACGTTTGCGGTACTCGTGATGCGCAACGAAGACAAAGCGGCAGCGCGACAGTTTTTTGAAACACCACTTGTTTTTTCGGTGCAAGAAGCAAAGGGTTTGGAGTACGAAAACATCGTTTTATACAATATTATTTCTACCAACGAAAACGAATTTAGGGAACTCACCAACGGCGTTAGTCCCGAAGATTTGACCAACGATTTGGTGTATAACCGCGCCAAAGACAAAAGCGACAAATCGTTAGAAGTATATAAATTTTATGTCAATTCGCTCTACGTTGCCATGACCCGCGCCGTGACGAACCTCTATATGGTGGAGCGCGCCAAAAAGCACGACTTGCTGCAATTACTCGGATTGACCGATTTTAAACAAAATATTCAACTCAAAACCAAAGACTCCAGTATAGACGATTGGCAGCGCGAAGCCCGAAAACTAGAACTACAAGGCAAGCAGGAGCAAGCCGACGAAATACGCAAGCAGATATTGAATATTTTGCCCGTGCCGTGGACGGTGCCAGACTATACGACGCGGGCAGAAGCCATCATGCAAGCCCTCAACCCTGACCATTACAACAAAAAAGCCAAGGATTTCCTGTTTGAATACGCTTCATACTATAACACGAGTGCGCTGATGCCGTTTTTAGCTAATTTGAAATACAAACGCGCCGACAATTTTGAACGGGAACGCGCTTCTTTCCTAAAAAACGCGCTGAACGACTACGCCAAAGATAATATCCGCAGCCTACAACAATCGCTAAACCGCTACGGCTACGATTTTTATAATCCGTACCGACTAACGCCCTTGATGTTAGCTACTTTTGCAGGCGCGAAACAGCTCACAAGCGAACTTTTAGCGCACGGTGCCGACAAGCAGAAGCAAGATATGCAAGGTAGAACCGCCTTTCTAATCGCATTCGCACGCGCCATAGAAGAGCCGAAATACGCCAAAATCAATCTCGGCACGTTTTATCCGTTGCTCAAAACCGATAGTATAAAACTGAAAATTGGGACGCGCATGGTAAAAATAGACAATCATCAAGCCGAATATTTTATGTTTTGCTTTATGATTGCCGACCTACAACGCGCCCTAAAAACCAATTTCAAGTCGGGTAGAATGGGTTTTGAAACCGCCGATTATCTCGAGTTTTTTGAAAATATGCCTGCCGCTCTTTTGCCCGAATATCGCCGCAAACGCAGTTATTTGAGCAGTATTTTGAGTAAAAATGAGCATTATCGCGACGATATTTACAATAAACAATTGTTTTTTCGCACCCGACAAGGCTTTTATATCCCGAGTTTGCTGATAGAAGTAGAACACGAAAACACTTGGGTAAATCTTTACGACCTTTTAGGCATCACCGAATTGATGATAGATGACTATTCCGATTATTATGATAGATTAAGGGTTTTGGAAGGCTACAAAAACCTACTCGCCGACAATACGCCGCGCACGACCGTCGAGATAGATGCCATGAAGTACAAAATAACCATGGACATTTTGAGGGAGAGGTATAATATGGAGTGAAAGGATAAAAGTGGAAATCGGTTTTGAGCAATAATTATTCTAACTATTTTATAATATGAAAATAAAAAGCATAACCCTACAAAACTACAAACGTTTTGTAGAAGAACAAACCTTTTCGTTTTGCGACGAAGACGGCGAAGTAAACGAAATGACCTTGCTTGTTGGCGACAACGGGTCGGGAAAATCGTCGATTTTGCAAGCGATTGTAGCACTTATTGGTGTTGAATGTGGTCGTTTTAACGCACCGACTGACCTGCAATGGGAAGGTTTTGAGTATGATAAATTAAGTGAAAATGTAAGGATTGATGTGCAGATAAAATTTGAAAAGTTAAATGCTATTATTTTATTAAGCACATTGGGAGATTATTTATTAAATAAATATATTCTATCTAATGGTAAGTGGAAAATAGAAAAAGATATATTTTCTGGTGGTAGAGTAATAACAGCAAAAGAATTAACATCTTTTAATACTTATGACCCTGGTGCTTCTATTTATTGGTATACCGAACAACGAAATAGTTTTTCTTTAAATAACCCCAAAAGTAATGTGAATAGTATAGAAACATTGCGCAATCGTTTAGTCAAATTGAGTAATATACATGGGCATATCAACTCGGGACAAATACAATTGAAAGACGGAGAAAAAGACCGTTTTGTAGAGATGGAAACGGTGTATAATCGCATTTTTTCAAACCGCAAATTTGTGGGCGCAATTCCGCAAGCTGACCTCGACGCACCCGAAGAGTTTTGGCTAACTGATGGCAAAAATCGCTACGAAGTAGCCGAAATGTCGGCGGGCGAACGCGCTATTTTTCCTATTTTAATGGATTTTGCTTTATTAAATATCAACAATTCTATCATTATTATAGATGAAATTGAACTGCATTTGCACCCGCCGTTACAGCAAGCACTGATACGCGCTTTGCCGAAATTAGGCACAAATAATCAGTTTATTATCACCACACATTCCGATTCTATTACAACAATGTTCAAACCTTCTCAAATTATTCGCGTCAAATCATAGTATGAAAAATATAGTTATTTATTGTGAAGGTACGGCGGGAAGTCACGACTACGACATACTTTCTAAAATCATTGATAGTGTAGAACACCAACCTAGAATTGTGCCACTTGGTGGCAAAAAAGGAGCTGGCGGTTTTATTAATATACATAGAAAACAAGCTCAAACAATTGATTTTTATCTTTTTTTTCGCGATTATGATTTCGATTTCGAGGATAAGCGGTTGGTAAACGAAGTGCAAATTGCCAGTTTGTTAGTAGTAAATAAAAAGGAAAATGACGGGAAAATAGCGGGAAAATGGTGCGTCAGTTACCGCACGACGATAGAAAACTACTTATTCAACCCTGCACATTTTTTTGCTTTTTTAGAACAAAGAAACGAATGTGATAAATATAATTTACATAGCGAAGATGCAGTAAAACAGTTTTTTGATGAAGTTGCAAAAGACCTCGCGCCTTATCAAGCCGTGCGGCATACGTTAGGAAAAATGCGTATTTCCACCGATTTCGGAACGACTTTTACAAAAGGTAGCGGTCAGTTACCCAGCCGATTTGACGCATCTTTTTGTAAAGATAAAGCGATTGATAAAATAAATACAGAAAAAAATAAAGCTGTAAAAAATTGGACAGAAGAACAGTTTGGAATTATTTTTAACGAATTTCATAGGGTATTTATAACACCCGAATTTTACATAAATATGGATTATTTAATTTGGTATCAAGGCAAAGATTTTGCAAAGCGCATCACGCAAAAATTGTCACAATTTCAAATAGAAAGGTATTACAATTTTGCTAAAAAGCATTTTGATTACACACAGTTTCCAGATTTAGTAGAATTGAAAACGCTTATTGAAACTGTTGCTAATGCATAATAATAAAAACCAGAAATATATGTCACATATCAACACAACGCCCATCTACCAACCTACGCAAAAAGTGCGTATCGTTACTGCCGCATCGCTCTTTGACGGACATGATGCCGCCATCAACATCATGCGCCGCATCATGCAAGCGAGCGGCGCGGAAATCATACACCTCGGACACAACCGAAGCGTGGACGAAATCGTGAATTGCGCGATACAAGAAGACGCGCAAGGCATTGCGATAACGTCGTATCAAGGCGGTCACACCGAATTTTTTAAGTATATGCACGACCTCCTGCACGAGCGCGGCGCAGGGCATATCAAACTGTTCGGCGGCGGCGGCGGCACGATTTTGCCGACCGAAATCGCGGAGCTACAAGCCTACGGCATCACCCGTATTTACTCGCCCGACGACGGCAGAGCGATGGGTTTGCAAGGCATGATAAACGATGTTTTGATACAATGCGATTATCCTGTGGGTTTCAATTTGAAGGACGAATGGAAGTCGTTTAAAACAAAAAATATACACGCGATAGCAAGAGTCATTTCTTGCGCCGAAAACTTCCCCGACGAATTCGCAGAAGGCTTTGCGGAGGTCTCTTCGACTCCCTCTCCTTCGGGGAGGGTTGGAATGGGGCTTGGTGTAGTTCTCGGCATCACAGGCACGGGCGGCTCAGGCAAATCCTCGCTCGTCGACGAACTCGTCCGCCGCTTTTTAATGGATTTTGACGATAAAACCATCGCAATCGTCAGCGTCGACCCGTCTAAACGCAAAACAGGCGGCGCGCTGCTCGGCGACCGTATTCGCATGAACAGCATCAATAATCCGCGTGTTTTTATGCGCTCGTTGGCTACGCGACAAAGCAATTTGGCGTTATCTAAGCACGTTCAATCGGCGATTGATATTCTTAAAGCAGCCAATTTTGACTTAATTATACTAGAAACAAGCGGCATTGGACAATCCGACACTGAAATTATCGACCATTCTGACGCTTCTTTGTATGTCATGACACCCGAATACGGCGCAGCAACGCAGTTAGAAAAAATAGATATGTTGGATTTTGCGGACGTTATCGCCCTCAATAAATTTGACAAACGCGGCGCGTTAGATGCTTTGCGCGATGTAAAAAAACAGTATCAGCGCAACCATAATCTTTGGGATTCGAGTTTGGAAACCATGCCCGTTTTTGGTACGATGGCTTCGCAATTTAACGACCCAGGCATGAACGCCTTGTATCTGCATATTATTGATACGTTGAACTCAAAATGTGACACCGATTTTGAGTCAAAAATGAAAGCGTCTGCCGAAGTTTCCAAAAAAGTGTATATCATTCCGCCCGACCGCACTCGATATTTGAGCGAAATAAGCGAAACAATACGCGCTTACGACAGTCGCACATTGGCGCAAGCCGAAAAAGCAAATTTAGCACAAGCCCTCGAATTAGTAGCCAAAAATCCCAATTTGGGCGTTGTCACAAACGAAACGGTGGAAAAAGTAAAGCGTGAATTAGATGCAGAAAGTTTTGCTGTTTTAGAAAATTGGGATAAAACGCTCGAAAATTATAAAAATGATGAATTTTCCTATTTCGTGCGTGGTAAAGAAATTAAGGTGAAAACCAAAACCTTGACGCTTGCAGGAACTAAGATTCCGAAAGTTGCCGTGCCGCGTTTTAGCTCGTGGGGCGACCGTTTGCGCTGGGCGATGCAAGAGAATTTCCCAGGCGAATTTCCTTATACGGCAGGTGTTTTTCCGTTTAAACGCACGGGCGAAGACCCGACCCGTATGTTTGCGGGCGAAGGCGGACCCGAACGTACTAACCGCCGTTTTCACTACGTTTCGCTCGGAATGCCCGCCAATCGCCTAAGCACGGCATTTGACAGCGTCACTTTATACGGCGAAGACCCCGACGTGCGTCCCGATATTTACGGCAAAATCGGTAACTCGGGCGTGTCAATTTGTTGTTTAGATGATGCCAAAAAACTGTATTCTGGCTTTCGCCTAACCGACCCGCGTACCTCCGTTTCTATGACTATCAACGGACCTGCCGCCACTATTTGCGCCTTTTTTATGAATGCCGCTATCGACCAAGAATGCGAAATTTATATCAAAGCTAATGGTTTAGAACACGTTGTTGAAGCCAAATTGGTAGAAAAATATGATGCAAAGGGGTTGGCGCGACCACGATATAGCAGCCCTCAAACCCCTCCCTCGGAGGGGTCTGCAAACGGGCTTCCCGAAGGCAATAACGGCTTAGGTTTGATGCTGCTCGGACTCACAGGCGACGAAGTTTTAGACCACACTATATATAGTGACATCAAAATACGCGCCCTTTCTGCAGTTCGCGGCACCGTGCAAGCCGATATTTTGAAAGAAGACCAAGCGCAAAATACTTGTATTTTTAGTACCGAATTTGCTTTGCGTTTGATGGGCGATGTGCAAGAGTTTTTTATTAATAATAAAATACAAAACTTCTATTCGGTCAGTATTTCGGGCTATCATATTGCGGAAGCGGGCGCAAATCCGATTTCACAATTGGCGTTTACCTTGTCAAATGGCTTCACTTTCGTGGAATATTACCGCTCACGCGGCATGAATATCGACGATTTTGCACCGAATTTGTCGTTTTTCTTTTCCAACGGCGTTGATGCCGAATACGCAGTTATCGGGCGCGTTGCGCGTCGTATTTGGGCGAAAGCAATGAAACTAAAATATGGCGCAAACGACCGTTCGCAAAAACTAAAATACCATATTCAAACGTCGGGACGTTCGCTGCACGCGCAAGAAATTGCGTTTAACGACATTCGCACGACGCTGCAAGCCCTTTACGCTATTTACGACAATTGCAATTCGCTGCATACAAACGCTTACGACGAGGCGATAACTACACCTACGCAGGAATCGGTGCGTCGTGCGATGGCAATTCAGTTGATTATTAACCATGAACTCGGTTTAGCAAAAAACGAAAATCCGATGCAAGGCTCGTTCATCACCGAAGAACTCACTGACCTTGTCGAGGAAGCCGTTTTATTAGAATTTGACCGCATCACGGAGCGCGGCGGCGTACTCGGCGCAATGGAAACGATGTATCAACGCGGCAAAATACAAGAAGAGTCGCTCCATTATGAAATGCTAAAACACACGGGCGAGCTGCCGCTTATCGGCGTAAACACATTCCTAAGCAAAGACGGTTCGCCGACGATTATCCCTTCGGAGGTCATTCGGGCAACCGAAGAAGAGAAGCAAGACCAAATACAAACGGTCAATACGCTCAAACAATCAAACAATCGTCAGGCGGAAATCTTACGCACGTTGCAACAAAAAGCAATCGCGAACGAAAACCTTTTTGAGGGTTTGATGGAAGCGGTGAAGTCGTGCAGTTTGGGGCAAATTACGAATGCGTTGTATGAGGTTGGTGGGCAATATCGGAGGAATATGTAGGGTGGTAATATTTTGCGGTTAGGATATTCATGTAGAACCGCAATATTTTGCGGTTCGGATATATGTGGATATTACGGTTCGGATATGCGGATAGAACCACAAAATATTGTGGTTGTACGATGCGTAAAATATTGCAATTTAATTTTCATAAAAACATCAAGAAATGGAAGAAAATCAAAAATTCAAAGGCAAATACAGAGGCGGAACGGTGCGGTGGGCAAAATGGGATTACGCAGCCTCTGCGTGGTATTTTGTGACGATTTGCACCAAAAATAAAAATCATTTTTTCGGCGAAATTACCGTACAACCGCAAAATATTGCGGTTCCGACCGCCGATACAGAACCGCAAAATATTGCGGTTCTACGGGCAACGCACATCGGACAAACGGCGCAGGATTGTTGGCTCACAATTCCGCAACATTTTCCCTTCGTCGTTTTGGACGCATTCGTGGTCATGCCAAACTATATTCACGGATTATTTTATTTTGACAAACCAAACCACGAATTTCAAGCGGGTAACAAATTTGGAACACAATCGCAAAACCTTGCATCAGTCATACGCGGCTACAAAACGGGTGTGACGGTTGAGGCAAGAAAACAAAATATAGAATTTGATTGGCAAGATGGTTTTCACGAACACGTTGTAAAAGATGAAGCCGAATTTAACGAAATTCAAAATTACATTATCAATAATCCGCAAAAATGGGTGGACGATTGTTTTTATATGTAGAACCGCAATATTTTGCGGTTTTCGGTAGAACCGCAATATTTTGCGGTTTGGATATCCGTTCAGAACCACAAAATATTGTGGTTGTATTATTCATCACTACAACACATAAATCATGTCATTATTTCAAAATCTATACAAATATCAAAAAACAGACGAAGGTAATAATCAGCAGGAAAACTACCTGACTGAATTACTTGCGTATGTATTGCAACATGATGAAGCGTTTCGTCAAGGCTTTTTTGATACTTTTTTATCTAACGAACTCAAACTGTTTATCTCTGAAAATTGTAAATCGTTTACACTAAGGACACAAGATAGTTATACAATACCCGATACAAAAAATAACACTGCGCGTCCTGATATTGTTATCAAAGGCTTTGATGGCGAGTATAATATTAATCCAAATAATATTAATCCAAATCTACTAATTTTTATAGAAAATAAAATTGGCAGTTCGGAAGGTTGGCGATATATAATACCTACAGATGAAAAACAAGACAATACTTGGCAAAGCCAATTGACAAATTATAGTAAGGTTTTAAAAGAAGCGGAAAATAAAGGCTTACAGACCCACCTTATTTATCTTACACGGAATTTTGAAATTCCGCCTGCAAAAGGTGTTATTGCTTTTAAGCACATCTTTTGGTATCAAATTTATCAAATTCTAAAAAATGTGGACGAAAACCCACTTTCTATCACTTTTCAATTTAAACAATATTTAATCAATTTAGGTATGAATAATGACAATCGTTTTGCCTTGAAAGATGTTTATGAACTCTCAAATCTCTCAAAGGATTCAACACTAGAAGACTTCCCTGAATTATTTAGAAAAATGGACGAGGTTTTGAAACGCGCAAATTCAATAGTTGAAAAAGAATTAGACGTTAGATTAGTAAAAAGCAGATATACTTTTTTGAAAAACTATGCCCTTTATACGGATTATTCTCACGAATTTGCTAGTAAAACCAAAAAAAAACTAAGCATTCATATTGGTTTTGAACCAAAACGGGTCGAAAGCGACCTTCCGCATTTCTATATAAGGTTATATATTGACCCTAAATATAGCATTGATAATAAAAATTTAATAGTGAACGATTTGGTCATAAAAGGTTGGATAGCAGATGTTTTCATAAAAAAGTACGAACTTATAGACCTACTAAAAGAAAAAAACGAGCATTTTCTTATTTTACAAGAATGGATAAAAGAAGCAGTGGAACAACTCGCTGCACATAAAAATTTATTCTAATGTTAAAATAGCAATCATCTCTCAAATAAAACCATGCTAACAAAAATCAATATCAAAAACTTCAAGCAATTAGACGATATTACGTTTAATTTGTCGCAATCTGTCGTGTTAGTAGGACCCAATAACGCAGGTAAAACAACGACCTTTCAAGCCTTGTGTTTGTGGGAGTTGGGTGTGCGTAACTACTTGGCGAGCCGCAAAAAAAGTGATTTGAACGGAAAGGGTTACGTCACAATTAATCGACGCGACCTAATGAATAGCCCGATACAAGATGCCCGTTTTTTATGGCGTAATAAAGAGGTTTCTAAAAATAAAGGTCATGTTTCCATTATTATAGATTTAGAAGGCGAAACAGATGGTTTTGCATGGCGTGGACGCGCTGAATTTATTTGTGCAAATGCAGAATCTATTACTTGCCGTATTACAGATGGTATCGAAACTATAAAAAAATTGTATGAAAAGTACGATGGCATCAAATTTGGTTTTTTGCAAGCAATGTCGGGGTTGGCAACGGAAGAAGACAGACTTCTGCAAGGCTCTATCGACCGAAAACTCGGCGAAGGACGTACAGCCGAAGTCCTGCGTAATATTTGTTATGCTATACTGTATCCTGAAGTCCCGAAAGGCAAATTGTATGATGGCGAAAAAAATTGGCTTACCTTGACTAAGCATTTGAAAAATACTTTTGGTATTACATTGGAGAAGCCCGAGTTAGATACAAGTAGAGGGCTCATTTCGCTACGCTATAAACAAGACGGCATTAGTTTCGATATATCGGCGGCAGGGCGTGGGCTACAACAAACCTTATTGCTATTGGCTTATATGTTTGCACACCCGAAATCCGTCTTGCTTTTAGACGAACCCGATGCGCACTTAGAGGTCATTCGGCAGCGACAAATTTACAGATTGCTGAACGATGTGGCTGCCGAAGTCGGCTCGCAAATTATTGTCGCTACACACTCGGAAGTCATTTTGAACGAAGGCGCGGAAATTGCTAATATTATTGCGATTGTAGAAAATACGGTTTTGGAAATCAACAAGACAAATCAACCGCAATTCAATGCGATTAGAAAAGCACTACTTAATATAGGTTGGGAGCGATATTATTTAGCAAGGCAAAAACGGCACGTTTTGTATTTGGAAGGCAGCACCGACCTTTCTATGTTATTGGCTTTCGCCAAAAAATTAGACCACGCTGTTTTGCCTTTTTTGGAACTAGCAAATGTAACTTATGTGAGTACCAATACGCCAAATACAGCCATTCAAGACTTCGTACCTTTGCAGCAATTTTTCCCTGAACTAAAAGGATTAGCCATTTTTGACCGCATAGAAAACAGAAATTATAGCGATAAAAAACTCCCTATTTTGCAATGGAAACGACGCGAATTAGAAAACTATTTTGTTTCGCCCGATATTCTGTTGCGTTGGGTAGAATACGGGCAAGATATATCTAAAACAGTCGAATATAAACAAATTATGCAAGCCGTGATAGAAGATTATACCAGACCGATAGATTTGCGTGACCGTGATGCCGCTTTTTGGAGCGATGAAAAACTATCAGACGATTGGTTGGCTAAAATCATTCCAGCCTTTTTTCAAAAGATAGGAAAACCAGAAAAAATTAATGATTTTGGCAAAGGAAAATACTATAAGTTCATCGCTTTGCTTAAAAAAGAGGAAATAGATGCGGAGATAACAGAAAAATTAGATGCCACTTATACATTGTTAAAATAATTTTTCTAAAACAAAACCCCCCACAATCCTATGGCAGCCTACTACCACCTCATGCGCCCTTCTCCATTTGCGTAGAAGACAGCCCCGCGCCACTAAAATAGTTTTAGAAGCGTATGAAAGAAAAATATGCGGATAAATTCGTTTGGGCAAAACATTTATTTATTGCAGGATTTTAATTGAAAACGAATAAACCTGTCCTATTACCATCATCATCATAAACCATATACTCATGTTTACTATTCAACAAATGACCAACAAAATTTACACTATCATACTAGTCACTTTTGCATGACTCAATTTGCTTCAAGCGCAACAAACCGAAGTGCTTTTACAAAACGAGTATTTGCCCAACAAAACTTATGAGTCTTTGTCAAAAACAACGACAATAACTACTATGAAAATGACCAGTGACGACCCAAAATTTAAAGATTTTATAAAAGAACAGTATAAAGGAAAGCCAGTAGTTTCTACCTCCGAAAGCATTTATGAAAGTATTATAAAAACGGCTGCGATGGAGAACAAAAAAATACCTTACGTTACCAAATTTACTAAATCGGTAACAACGCAAGACCTTGAGGGCGAGACAAAAATAACGCCTACGGAGCTGCAAGACGCACTTATTTATGGGCATTATGATGATAAGAGGCAAAATGTAATTGATTCTATCGTCAAAAAGGATATGAAAGCCAAAACACGCAAAATAATTGGCGATATGCAAAAACAATTGTATGATAATGTAAAGTACCCTGAAAAGCCAATGAAAATAGGGGAAAGTTTTAAAAACGATGTTCCTTTTGATACACCAATGGGAGAGGCAGGTGCTATAAAAATGGCTACTAATATCATTTATACGTTAAAAAAAATTAAAGATAACAAAGCATTTTTTGATATTAAGACCACCGTAACGATGCTTTCGGACATAAAAAATATTAAGATAGTAGCGAGTGGCGGCGGTACAGGAAAAATGGAATATGATATACTTAATAAATTTTGCACGCTATATGACTCCGATACAACTATGAATATGGATATGGATATGAAAGTAATGAAAACAAAAGCCAAAGTGCAAGCAAAAACGATGCTTACAATGAAAATAAAGTAGTTTAATTTTGTAAATAAAAATATTAATCAATTAACTATAGATAAGTATAACAAAAAAGGTTTGCAGCACGCTCAGGCGTGCTGCAAACCTTTTCGCATTATATTATACTATTAAAATACCTTATTTACGACGCGGTAAATATTGCTTCCGCTTTACCTGTTTCGGTGTCGTCCACGTTTTTGACGAGTAGATGCGTGTAGGTAGCACTACCGTTGCCGAGTTCCGCGCCGTCGCTACTGCTGTTTTCGTTGGCGGCAAGATTAAAAGCGTCGTTTGGCATCGGCGCACTTTCACTGTTTGCCAGCCAAAACATGAGCGATGCCGAACTTGTATTTTTGAGTTCAAACAAACTATTTTCTGTAAACGAACCTTTGAGCAATACCTTTTGCTCCTGCGGCAATAGCGTCACTGTATTTTGCTGCGTAGCAGGTGTAGTCGTGCCTTTTGCGGTATTAGAACGGAGGTATTTAAGCTCGTAGAGTGTCTCCATTTTAACCAAATCGTCGGTTTGTGCAAAATGATAACATAGCGCAAAAAACGTAGTGTGCATGGTTTGCATCATTTTTTGACGCTTCGACTCCAAGTCTTGTCTTAGCGATTGGTCTTGTGCTTCCGTTTGCTGCTGCGTAGTACGAACGGCTTGCGTATTGTTTAGCCAAGTTTGTATGCTTGCTATCAATGCACCAAAATTTGGATTATTACTATTTTGTATATTATTCAGTAAAGAGCCAACTGCTGCAAGCCGTATATCATACGGACCAGATTGAAATAAACGGCGACCGTCAGGCAAAATCATTTTGTATTCGGGAGAGTTTTGGTCGTACTCCACCTGCACCATCACGTCCCATTTACGCGCAAGCGTACTAATAAGGTCGCCAAAGGCATTTTCTACTTGCATCGTCTGCCCTTGATACAAACCAAAATTACTATTTACAGCTTGATATTGTACTTCAAACGCCTCAAAGTCAGCGTTGAACGCTTGATAGTTAGGTAGCAAAGTAGGCTCGGTAGCCACAAAACCTTTTAGCTTGTCGCGATGGTCGCGTGAAAGTAAAAAAGCACGTTTAAAATTGTTTTTGGTCACATTGTCAAATGTGTTGCGCAACAGCGACCATGTAGGTTCGTTATTCATACAATTAAAATTAAATGGGTGATTATGATTAGATAATTATTTTTACTGCGTAAATGTACAATACTATTTCATAAATAAAAAATAATTTTAATAGTTTTAACATTTTATTAATAAAAAATAATATTTAATGCAATAAATAATTTACCAGAGGTAAGTAAAAGAATTTTCTTTGTGTTGGTAGGTTACCAGAGGTAAGTAAAAGACTTTTCTTTGTGTTGGTAGCTTACCAGAGGTAAGTAAAAGGTTTTACTGCCCTCAAAACATTATTTTAACACCTCACAAAATATTTTGTAGTATAATAGTGTATTAATAGTATTATAATACACATTTTAGTTATCTAATATTATAGTAATATTATAACATAAAAATATTTTGTTAGGCAACCCAAAGTTATATATTTATTACCAAAATAAAAAATTATTTATTTATCAATAAAAATTAGGTTACTATAATATTAAAACCTATCTTTGGAACTTAATTTTAACCATTTATTTTAATTGTGCGAAAGCATTACAATGTATATATAATATGCCAACAATAATCGAGCCAACCGTGGCTACGCCGTTGAACGAATTTCAGCGTTTGCTACAAGCGCAACAAACACATTTTAAAAGTATAGTACGCGGTACTGATGTGTCGTTAAGAATAGATAAGCTCAACCGCTTAAAGAAGTGGATTATTAGCCACCAAGACGACATCAGAAAAGCAATATTTGAGGACTTCTGTAAGCCTGAACCCGAAGTAGATAACTTTGACATCAAACCCGTTTTGATGGAGATAGAGCAAGCTAAAACGCACCTTGCGGAGTGGACTGCGCCGCGCAACGTATCTGGCGGTATGCTATTTACAGGCGCATCGGGGCAAATCGTATATGAGCCGAAGGGCGTAGTATTGATTATCGCACCTTGGAACTTCCCGTTTATGCTCGCCTTAGGTCCTTTGGTATCGGCGGTTGCGGCGGGTTGCTGTGTGGTTTTGAAGCCGTCGGAGGTGACACCAAAAACGGCAGAACTAATCTATCGTATGATAGACGAGCTATTCAAAGAGGAAGAAATCGCTGTTCGTTTGGGAGACGCGCAGGTCTCGCAAGCCTTACTCAAACTCCCTTTCGACCATATATTTTTTACGGGTAGCCCCAAAATAGGGCGCGTTGTGATGCGCGCCGCAGCCGACAACCTTACATCTGTCACCTTAGAGCTTGGCGGCGTAAACCCTTGCATCATCGACGAGTCGGCAGACATACGCGACACGGCAGAAAAAATGATATGGGGAAAGTTTTTTAATTGCGGACAATCGTGCCTAAGCATCAACTACGCTTGTGTGCATCACCGCGTTTACGACCGCCTAATCCGTGAATTGAAAGCCGCCTTAGATCGTATGTATGGCTCGGCAGAAACTATGTCTGAAAATCCTGACTACGGTAGAATAGTGAACAAACACCATTTTGAGCGCGTAAAATCGCTGTTAGATGGTAGCCTCGAAGCAGGCGCGGAGTGCATAGTTGGCGGGGAGTATGATAGCAACCAAAGTTTTATTACACCTACTATCCTCAAAGATGTACCCGACGACGCACCGATTATGCACAACGAAATTTTTGGCCCGCTCCTCGGTTTACGCAAGTATAAAGACTTGCAGGAGGTCATAGACTTGATTAATGCTAAACCAAAACCCTTGGCCATTTATATATTTGCGAGCAATAAGAATATGATAAATACCGTTATTAATAACACGTTGGCAGGTGCGACTTGTATCAACGACACGACCATTCATTTCTCGCACCCGAACCTCCCGTTTGGTGGCGTAGGGCAGTCGGGCATGGGTAAAGCGCACGGTCATCACGGTTTCATGGCGTTTACCAACGAACGTTCGGTACTCCGACAACGTCGCGGCTTGACCTCTTTCAAATTAGTTTATCCGCCGTACACCGCGAAGGTCAAACAAACCATACAATTGGTCATGAAATATTTATAGAGAGTGAACTGTTTTAAGTGAACAGTTAATAGTGAACAGTGAACAGTTGATAGCGATTAGTTAATAGTTAATAGTGAACAGTTAATAGTAAATAGTGATTAGTGATTAGTGAATAGTGATTAGTGATTAGTGAATAGTGTACAGCGATTAGTTAATAGCGTACACGGTTAAAGACTATAAAAGGGTCAAATGTGCGTAGCCGTAGGTATGAATGCGTTAAGGCGATGCCTTAACGCATTCATACCTACGGCTACGCACATTCAACCTTTTCAGGGTTTTGTTACTATTTAACAAACACTCAAAACCGTTTACTATTTACCGTTTACTATTCACTTAAAACTATTTACTGAACGTTTAAAACTGTTCACTGTTCACTCTTTACTGTTCACTAATTATTATTTACTACTCATTGTTCACTAAAAAAAAAATTTCTTTTTTATTACCCAATAAACACTTATCTTTACAGTTTATTATATTTTTTGTTGCCTCACGGCTAATAATTATACGTTCATTTATCTATTTACAAACATGACTAACGGCAGCGAAAGCGGACACCACCACAAAGTAAGCGCGGCATTATTACTCATCACGCTCGGTATTATATATGGAGACATCGGCACGTCGCCGCTCTATGTATTCAAAGAAATTATAGGTAAAAGTGTAATTGACGAGCAATTAGTATATGGCGGGATAAGCTGTATATTCTGGACGTTGCTCATGCAAACTACCGTGAAGTATGTGATGCTCACGCTTCGGGCGGATAATAACGGCGAAGGAGGCATTTTGGCGTTATACGCTTTAGTGCGCAAACGCCGCAAATGGTTAGTGATACCTGCCGTGATAGGCGCAAGTACTTTGCTCGCCGACGGCTTAATTACGCCACCTATATCCGTCTCGTCGGCGATAGAAGGGCTACCGCTCCTGCACAAAAACTACGCTTGGTTTCCAGAAGAAATAAATACAGTACCGATAGTTTGTGTTTTGTTGGTCATATTATTTGTGTTTCAACGATTCGGTACGAAGATAGTAGGTGCGGCTTTTGGACCTGTGATGACGGTATGGTTTAGTATGCTTGCGGTATTGGGCATTAACCAAATCAAAGATAATCCGCAAATACTAATGGCTTTTAGCCCGCACTACGGCTATGATTTGTTAGTTAATCACCCAAGCGGTTTTTGGATATTGAGTGCCGTTTTCTTGTGTACGACGGGTGCAGAAGCCTTGTATTCTGACCTGGGGCATTGCGGTAAAGACAATATTCGCATCACTTGGGTTTACGTTAAGATATGTTTAGTCCTCAACTACATGGGACAAGGCGCGCTGCTCCTCAAACATACAGGCGAAAAAATAGTAAGCGAAGAGCGCGTCGTAAAGCCTTTTCAGTTGTTAGATATGTTGGCGCACAAAGGCACGGAGGGTTTGAGTGTGTACAACGATAGTGCCAATCACCTTCAATATGCTTTTACTCGCGAAGTCGTATTAGTTAATCCGTTTTATGATATGATGCCGCAATGGTTTTTGCCTATCGGTATTGTTATTGCTACTTTTGCAACTATCATTGCATCGCAAGCTCTTATTACGGGTTCTTTTACCTTGATAGCAGAAGCTATGCGCCTTAACCTTTGGTTAAAACACAAGGTAAATTATACTTCTGATACGCTCGGACAGATTTATGTACCTGTACTTAACAGTCTTTTGGCTATCGGCTGTATCGCGGTAACGCTTTATTTTAGAGAATCGAGCAATATGGGCGCGGCGTATGGCTTGTCTATATGCCTCACGATGCTCATGACCTCCATACTTATCTGCGTATATATGTGGGATAAGGGCTGGCCGCTTTGGACGGTAATGGGCTATGCAGCTATGCACGGCACAATAGAAATTAGCTTTCTCATCGCAAATTTGAGTAAGTTTAAAGACGGCGGTTACGTTACGCTTATCATTGCAGGCTTTATCGCAATAGTGATGACGGTGATGTATAGAGGCAGACAGATACGCAACCATTATTTGGAGTTTATCAAAGTAGTAGATTATTTACCCGCTATCAAGCGGCTTAGTCACGATAAATCTATTCCCAAACACGCCTCGCATTTGGTGTACCTCACCAAAGCTAATTCGTGTACCGACGTAGAAAAAAAGATTATCTATTCTATTTTTGAGAACCAACCGAAGCGCGCCGATGTCTATTGGCTGCTGCACGTCGACTCCTGCGACTCGCCCTACACCAAAGAATACAAAGTGAACGTATTAGCCGAAAACGACCTTATCCGCGTCGATATTAAGTTAGGGTTCAGGGTAGAGCAACAAATACATTTGATGTTCAAAACCATACTCCGCGAAATGATAGAGCGCGGCGAAATCAAGTTTGACAGTCCGTATGGTCACGTTTTGCACCCGAAAGGCAAGCGGACGGAGCAGGTAATTTTGGGCGATGTTGATGTTAATGAAAGCGACCAAGTCTTGCATACCGAAACGCGAGTAATAGACCCCTTGCTCGGCGACCATAAATTTATTGTGATAGAAAAAATATTAAGTGCCGATAACGCCCTTTCTACTTTTGATAGAATCATAGTAGATTTATATACCATGCTAAAATCATTAAGCATTTCGGACGTGAAATCATTCAACCTCGAAAAGTCGTCGGTTGCCTTAGAGCAAGTCCCGATGACCGTCACAAATTTAAACAAGCGGTTTAGCTTAAAGCGAACGGTGTAAGGGTATATTTTAGTATAACTAATTGTAATTATATGTTTCTAAATAGTAGTATTGTCAATAAAAAATGAAAACTGTAACCACAAATATATTATTGGGGGACTGTAAAGACGTTTTAAAGGAGCTTCCCGATAACTCGATAGACCTTATTTTTACATCGCCGCCCTACGCAGACCAACGTAAGAATACTTACGGCGGCGTGGAGGCTGATAAATATGTAGATTGGTTTTTGCCTATCTCGGTAGAGCTATTGAGGGTGCTGAAACCTACGGGGACGTTTGTGTTAAACATCAAAGAAAAAGTAATTGAGGGCGAAAGAAGCACTTACGTTTTAGAACTGATTATGGAGCTACGCAAACAAGGCTGGTTTTGGACAGAAGAATTTATTTGGCACAAAAAAAACTCTTATCCTGGCAAGTGGTCTAACCGCTTTCGGGATAGTTGGGAGCGGTTGTTGCAGTTCAATAAAAATAAGAAGTTTAATATGTACCAAGACGAGGTAAAAGTTCCGATTGGAGACTGGGCAAAAGGGCGTTTGAAGAACCTAAGCGATACCGATAAGGTGCGCGACACCGCAAAAAATGGCAGTGGTTTTGGTAAGAATATTTCTAATTGGGTAGGAAAGGAAACAGTTTATCCTACTAATGTGCTGCACTTTGCAACGGAGTGTAATAATAAAAATCACCCTGCGGCGTTCCCTGAAAACCTGCCCGAATGGTTTATTAAGCTATTTACGGAGGAAAACGATACAGTGCTTGACCCTTTTGCAGGCTCTGGAACAACTTTATCGGTAGCACAACGCATGAATAGAAATGCCATCGGTATAGAAATTCTGCCCGAATACTATAATACAATCCATAAAGAACTAGAACAGATAAAACATATTTTATTTTGATGCAACCAATCAACTTATCAGATATTACGGCGTATGTGAAAGCGCATATAGGCACGTTCCATGCCAAGCGTTTAGAAAAATTAGAAAAGCTAAACTTCAAAGAAGTGCTGAGGCGTAAAAATCCGTACCTATTTAAAGCCAAAAATATACATAGGTCACAAAATTTAGTCAGGCATTTACTTGATGCTTACCTTCAATCACAAGAAGAAACTTTGTTTGGTGATTTTTTGGAGGGTGTAGCTATATTTGTATGCCAAAAAGTATTTGGCGGTGTCAAATCAAAAACTTTGGAGGGTATTGATTTGGAATTTATGCACGATGGTATTTATTATATTATTGAAATAAAATCAGGTCCGAACTGGGCAAATAGCAGCCAACTTAAAAAAATGAAAGACAATTTTATAAATGCTGAAAAGTTACTATTGCAACAAAATAAAAATTTGGTCATTCAAGCTATTAATGGCTGCTGTTATGGTGTCGATAATCAACCTATAAAAGACGGATATAAAAAAGTATGTGGGCAGGAGTTTTGGGAGCTAATATCGGGTAGCCCGACACTTTATACCGATATTATTGACCCGCTCGGACATAAAGCGAAAGAAAAAAACGAAGCATTTTTGTTGGCATACAATAGCATGATAAATCAATTTACCTGCGATTTTACCATAGCGTTTTGCGATAAAGGCGAGATTAACTGGAAAAGAATTGTCGAGTTTAATGCGCAAAAAAAGTAATAGACAAAAAGTAACTCACATTCTCATCACCATCAAAAATTAATATCATGGCTGACAATCCGTTAGATAAAAAGTACTACGACCTTCCCAAATTGGAGTTCATACCCGCATTGCCTACCGCATGGAAGTGGGGCGTAATTTCGGCACTGTTCGGTATCGTCAATTTATTAGTATATTTTGTGTTAGATATTGATTTTATGAACACTAAATGGCTACAATGGGTCGGCACAATACCGATGCTAGTGTTTTTATACCTCATGTTCCGCGACCACAAAACGCAGCATTTGCAGGGTTATCTGCCCGTCACTCGCGCCCTCAAACTTGCGGTTTTAATGGGTTTAGTGATGGGTTTGCTTACCGCAATATTCAATTATTTGTACTTCGCATACATCAACCCGAACGCCGTAACCGCTATGATAGATGTGGCAGAAAAAGCGATGGAACAACAAGAACTTCCTGAGGATAAGATAGAAGAGGCGATGAAAATGACTACTTATTTTATAAATCCTTTGGTGCTTTCGTTGAGTGGAATTATCTCTACACCGTTAATGACTACCATTTTTGGACTAATAGTAGCGTTATTTATGCGCAAAGATATACCTGAAATTAAGCAATAAAATACTTTTTTTATACTATAAATATTTTTTTAGCTGCCTTTCGGCTAATATATGTATGTTTTAAAATAGCTGACACTATCAAAAGCGATAAAAAATAGTTAAAACGTAGCGTTTGGGTAGGTTTAATCTATTTTCGATCGTAGATAATAGTATCAGCTATTTTATTTCAGCTAAAGCTAATACAGCCAAAAAAACAAGCCGCAACGTTCTGCTGTACAGAGCGTTGCGGCTATTTTTATTGTAATCAAAATACTAAAATTAAAAATATTTGATTTTTGTATAATAATGCGACCGACTTATTTTAAGTGGTGCTGCGCGTCAAATTGTATCAAACTGAAAAAATCGAGCATACGGTCGTCGATGTCGTGCCGCGAAACGTGCTTGATGCGCTCGGTTCCGAATTTTTCTACCGAAAAAGACGCGGTACAAGAGCCGTACACCACGGCACGTTTCATATTTTCGAATGAAAGGTCGTTGGTACGCGCCAAGTAACCCATAAAACCACCTGCGAAGCTGTCGCCCGCACCTGTCGGGTCAAACACATCTTCCAACGGAAGAGCAGGGCAGAAAAAGAGGTCTTCGCCGTGAAATAAGAGCGCGCCGTGTTCGCCTTTTTTGATAATCAAATATTTTGGTCCATAGGCTTGAATGATACGCGCCGCTTTGCGAATAGAGTACTCGTTGGTCATTTGACGCGCTTCTTCTTCATTAATCATCAGCATATCGACGCGTTCGAGTACTTTTTTGAGGTCGGGCATCGCTATTTCTATCCAAAAATTCATGGTATCCATGGCAATAAACTTCGGATTAGTAAGTTGGTCTATTACCTTACCCTGCACTGACGGCGTAAGGTTGCCGAGCATCACATACTCGGTATCGCGGAAGTGTTCGGGGAGCTTCGGGTCAAAGTCGGCAAGTACGTTAAGCTCAGTTGCGAGCGTATCGCGCGTGTTCATGTCCATGTGGTAGCGTCCAGTCCACGAAAAAGACTTGCCGCCTTGTACAATATCCAAACCCGACACATCTACGCCGACCGCTTTAAGGTCTTCGATTTCTTGTGCGGGAAAATCCTCGCCGATGATAGAGCAAAGGCGAATCGGCACTTTAAATTTAGATGCAGCATACGCAATAAAAGTTGCCGCGCCGCCTACCACGCGCTCGGCTCTGCCGAATGGTGTTTCGATGTTATCGAATGCCACTGTTCCAATGGTTAAAAG
>JAYWGJ010000128.1:0-2815 GCA_043778315.1 Saprospiraceae bacterium
GCTTTAAAAACGGCTTGGGAACAAATTAAGTTATTAAAACAGCAGTGCCTAAAAAATAATATTCATTTACCAAATTTTTGCACTGCGTAATGTCAGTTACTTAAAACAATAAATTGTAACCGATAAACTTATGCTCGCGAAGGTCATTTTTACTTAAAACAATAAATTGTAACCGATAAACTTATGCTCGCGAAGGTCAAAAAGTTTATTGCTTCTCGCTTCTTGCTTCTATAACGGTCAAAAAGTTTTTAGTTTTTAGCTTACAGCTTATAGTGAACTGACCCTCCCGAACATCGTTTACAGCTTACAGCTTCTTGCTTATACCTTCAACAAAAAAAAGTTGGCTTAATATTTGTAATTCTATAATATCATTGCGTACTTTCGTGTTTGTTTTCTTTATTTTTTATTATTGCGCTTGTCGCGCCAATTTCCTTTTATTATTTCTAAGTCAAAATTTTAAAAATACATGGATTTTCACTATTTGTTTTTGCAAGCCACCACTACAGCCGTAGGCGCGCCGCCTGCCGAAATGCAGCACGTTAGTATTTCGCTGTTCAGCTTGATTACCAAAGGCGGTCCGATAATGATACCGATTGGTATTTTGTCGATTGTGTCGGTGTACCTCATCATCGAGCGGGTGTTGTATATCCGCCGCGCGAGCATCATTCCGACCGACCAAATGCACACCGTAAAGGAGCATTTGCGTCGCGGACAAATCGACATGGCATTGAGTACGCTCAAACAATACGACAATTCGTTTTCGCGCATTTTGCGCGTGATGATAAAAAAATTGGGTCGCCCAATCAAAGAAATTGAGAGTTTTGTGGAAACTGCCACGAGTATCGAGATTTCGGCGATGAACCGCAACCTCAATTATTTAGGCATTATCGCGGGTATCGCGCCCATGTTTGGCTTTATCGGTACTATATACGGTGTGATTTTGATATTTTATACCATCAATCAGACCAAAGTGTTCGATATCGACAGTATTTCGGGCGGTTTGTACCAAAAAATGATTACTTCGGGCGGCGGTTTGCTCGTCGGCTTAATCGCCTTCACGGGTTATCACCTAATTCAAGCGATGATTGACCGTTTTGCGTCGCGCATCGAGGAAGAACTGTTCGAATTCATTAACTTTATCACCGACCCTACCCATGAAGATTAAACGCAAACACCGATTCGAAGCAGGCGTAGAAACAGGGTCGATGAACGACATCATGTTCTTTTTGATGCTCTTTTTCTTACTCGTCGCTACGCTCGGCAACCCGAATATCATACCGCTTTTGCTCCCAGGCGCGAAGGCGAGTAGCTCCGTTGCCAAAAAGCAATTGACGCTCTCGATGACCGAAGACAAAAAATTGTTTTTGGAAAAAAACGAAATTGTTATGGCAGATTTGGAAGGTGAACTCACCAAACGCGCCGTCAATCAAGACGCGACGGTCGTGCTGCGCGCCGACGGTCGCCTATCAGTGCAAGACCTCGTCGATGTACTCGCCGTAGGCTCGAAACTCCGCATCAAAATGCTTTTGGCAACCAATCAGAAGAAAAATTAGATTTTTTTTGGTTTAATTTTTTTTGGTTTAATTTTTTTTCGTTATAATCTGACATTACGCAGTCGGAAAATTTTGTAAATTGAATCAAAAAACAGTATTACTTTTGTGCTAAAATTATAGCTGTTTTTTATATATGAAATATCCAGAACTCTTAGATTTATCTACTGATTTTTTAGCGACAAGCCCCAATATCGTTTCGGCAGGCTTATTGTCCGAAGTTTTGAACAATGAACACAGCCACGACCGTATTACTCGAATGTTAGCTCAGAACGCGCTAGACCAAAAGCAGTATTGGCAAATTGTTAAGCCCACTATCCGCAAAATAGAAAAAGCAGATGGTGTCATCAGCATTGACGATACAATTTCGGAAAAGCCCTATAGTACTGAAAATGAACTGATTAGTTGGCATTTCGACCATACAAAAGGTTGTAGTGTAAAAGGCATCAATATCGTTACTTTTACCTATGTAAATCCCGATTTCGCGCAGACTGTAAAAGCACCTGTTGCTTTTGAAACGGTAATTAAAGATACCACGCAGACCAAAACGACTAAAAAAAACGGTAAATTTGTTACTCGAACAACGCCTTGTGCTAGTATTACTAAAAATCAGTTAGTACAGACAAGACTTAAAGCCTTGGTCTATCAAAATCATGTACTTTTCAGGTATGTTAGTTTTGATACCTGGTTTTCGAGTGCCGATAATATCAATTTCATCGTTAATGACCTCAAAAAACATGTAGTTTGTGCCGTTAAAGATAATCGAACGATTACTTTTGACACCAAAAAGTCTAAAAAAGAACAGCAATGGACACAAGTATCAAAATTAGATATTGAGCCTAACAAAGCCTATTCCGTAAAACTCAAAGACATTGATTTTGAGGTTTTACTTGTCAAAAAGGTTTATCACAACCTTAGTGGACGCGTTGGCGTACAATACCTAATCTGTACTGATACCAATCTGAATGCGGAACAAATTAGCGACATCTATAAACAAAGATGGTCGAGCGAAGACTCACATCGTTCTCTGAAGCAAAATACAGCATTAGAGAGAATGCCCGCTAAAACACAAAATGCGCAAATGAATCATGTTTTTGCCTCAATGGTGGCTCAAATGAAACTCGAATGTCTTAAAATCGCAACCAAAAAGAACCATTATCAGCTTAAAAGAGCTATTTTAGTCCATGCTTTAAAAACGGCTTGGGAACAAATTAAGTTATTAAAACAGCAGTGCCTAAAAAATAATATTCATTTACCAAATTTTT
>JAYWGJ010000129.1:0-2810 GCA_043778315.1 Saprospiraceae bacterium
AACTTGTACGCCAGTTTTTGCTAAGTCCTCGAGCGCGTCGGTGCATACATTTTCTATCTCGATAGTGAGTACGTCGCAGCCTAAGCCGAAATTATAAACAGCACCATAATCTAATAAACTACCTGTAACAAATTCGTTGCAAGCGAGGCGCGCAGGTGCATCGGGGTCGGGGTCTAAAACCTTAGTTTTGAGGTCGAGGCGGCGCGTGTCGTAGAGCATCATTTTGCCGAGTTGTCCGCCGCCGAGTATGCCGAGCGTAAATTCGTTAGACGAAAATAAAGTTTTTTGCATAAAAAATGAAAATAAAAATATAATTTTGGGACAAAAGTACAACAATCAATACTAAGTAACTAAAATAAAATATTATAAAATGAATACAAAAAAAATATTGGGTTTATTGGGCTATCCGCTCGGACATTCGTTTTCGCAAGCGTTTTTTACCCAAAAATGGCAAGAATTGGGTTTACAAAACGACTACGAATATCGTCTATTTGAGTATAAAAACATCGGCGATTTTTTTGAAAACGAGGTTCTTAATAATAAAAATTTGCTTGGTTTTAATGTGACAATTCCACACAAACAAAACATTATCAATTACTTAGACGACTTGAACGAAACGGCAAGAGCGGTAGGCGCAGTAAATACCGTGAAGCGCGAAGGCGACAAATGGGTGGGTTACAATACCGACGTAATCGGGTTTGAGCAGAGTGCGGCGATTTCTATATTTAAGGAGTACGGTTTTCGCGGCGCGCTGATATTAGGCGCGGGCGGCGCGGCAAAAGCGGTGAGCTATGTGTTGCAAAAATACGGCATCGAGCATCTGTTTGTATTGCGCGGCAGCGAAACCAAAAAAACAATCGCAAATAGTATTTTATACGCCGATATTGACATCGATATTATAAAAAAATATCCTTTAATTATCAATGCAACGCCGTGCGGAACATTCCCCGATGTAACTAAAAAACCCGATTTTCCGTATCATTTACTACCGAAAAAGCATTTTTTATATGATTTGGTATATAATCCGTCGCTCACCGCGTTTATGTACGCAGGCGCGGTGCAAGGCTGCGGCGTAAAAAACGGCGAAGAAATGTTACATTTGCAGGCGGAAGCCGCTTGGCAGATTTGGCGCAAAGTAGCTGAAATAAATTAAACGCGATTATTTATCTACACTCAAAAAATAGATTAAACCTTCGCTTCGCTATGTTTTAACTATTTTTTTTTGGTTCCCGATAATCACGCTTAATTTAAAACATAGGCTCAAGCCTAAAAACGTAAAAAACGTACAAATGAAATTTCAATTACATACTACCGATACCAAAACTCGCGCGCGCGTAGGAACTATCACGAGCGACCACGGCGAGATACAAACGCCGATTTTTATGCCCGTGGGGACGGTCGGGACAGTAAAAGGCGTGCATCAAACGGAGCTAAAAACGCAGGTGAACGCACAAATTATTTTGGGCAACACTTATCATTTGTACTTGCGTCCGACGATGGATATTATACACGCGGCAGGCGGATTGCACCGTTTTATAGGCTGGGACAAGCCGATGCTGACCGATAGCGGCGGCTATCAAGTGTATTCGTTGGCGGGAACGCGCAAAATAAAAGAGGACGGCGTGACGTTTAGCTCGCATATAGACGGCTCAAAACACCTATTTACGCCCGAAAATGTGATGGATATACAGCGCACTATTGGCGCGGATTTTATGATGGCGTTTGACGAATGTACGCCTTACCCGTGCGAATACAAGTACGCGGCGCGAAGCTTAGACATGACGCATCGTTGGCTGCTGCGTTGCATCGACCGTTTTGACAGCACGCCACCCGTTTACGAACATGAGCAGACGTTTATGCCGATAGTGCAAGGCAGCGTTTACCCTGATTTACGCAAAAAATCGGCTGAATTTGTCGCCGCGCTCAACCGCCCCGCAAACGCTATCGGCGGACTCAGCGTCGGCGAGCCGCACCCCGATATGTACGCGATGACCGAACTCGTTTGCGAAATATTGCCCGCCGCCGCGCCGCGCTACCTGATGGGCGTGGGTACGCCGATGAACCTGCTCGAGTGCATCGCGCGTGGCGTAGATATGTTCGACTGTGTACTACCTACGCGCAACGCCCGACACGGGTTGCTGTACACCGCCGAGGGCATTATTCACATCAAAAACGCAAAATGGAAAAGCGATTTTTCGCCGATAGACGCAACTATTCCTGCCGCTACAAGCAACCTACACACGAAGGCGTACTTGCGACACTTGTTCGCGAGCGGCGAATTACTAGCTGGGCAAATCGCATCGATACACAATTTATCCTTCTTTTTGTGGCTCGTAGGCGAGGCGCGTCAGCGTATTTTGAACGGCGATTTTGGGACGTGGAAAACGGAAATGGTAGAGAAGATGAGCCGAAAACTATAAACTGTAAGCTGTAAACCTTCGACCGTTAGTGAGGTATGGAAGCGGTAAGCTATAAGCTGTAAACTTTTGACCGTTAGTGAGGCAGAGTTGGAAGCTATAAACTATGAACTGTAAGCTATAAACTTTTTGATGTTCGCGACTTATAAGCTATGGTTTTGCCAAGCCGTCTGCCATTATTTTGAGCGTTTCTTTGCCTATCAAGCATCGGTCTTTACGCTTCGCTTCGTTCGCAAACAAAATTTTGCTGTCTTTTGCCTGTACAAACAAATGATAACGATAACCCTCGGTATCACGAGCCAAAACGTGGTACACCAAATCGGGATTTTGCTTCAAAGTAGCGGCATTTAATGCCTCGAACGCTACAAATTTGAGTTTTTGTGGGTAATAAGT
>JAYWGJ010000130.1:0-7717 GCA_043778315.1 Saprospiraceae bacterium
TCTGGGCGGTTCGTCGATGCGTTTGTCGACCCCGTAGTGGCGTATTGGTCAGATAAACTCACTTTTTCGTGGGGAAAGCGAAAGGTTTTTATGGCTTTCGCCGCAATACCTGCCGCTTTGTTCACTTTTTTGATGTATTTGCCGCCTGTGGGTCACGAAAGTAGCCTAAATACCGTCTGGTTGGTGGTAATGGTGATGCTAATGTACATTTCTTGGACGTGTTATGTAGTGCCGTACACCGCGCTCATCAGCGAACTCGGGCATACCGACAAGGAGCAGGTCACGATTAGTATGCTGATTTCGGTGGCGTATGCCTTCGGCTTAATGCTGATGGCACAAGTGCAGCGTTTTCAAACGATGTTTGAGGCGCGTGGCTACTCTGCTACCGAGGCGTTTCAGTGGTCTATCGGGTGCATAATGATAGTGAGCGCGGTGTGTATGCTCGTGCCTGTTTTCTTTTTGGACGAAAAACGATATTGCAAAGTATCGGACGAAATGCCGCCGTTTTGGGAGGCGTGGAAGCGCGTTTGGGACAACACGAACTTTAAATGGTTTGCGATAAGCGACTTTTTTTACTGGTTCGCCCTCAATTTTATACAAAAAGGCATACAATATTACTTGCCCGTATTGCTATTATTACCGAAAGAAGCGGGCAGCGATTTTATGATAAAAGTAGGCTTACTTAGCTTTGTCTGCTACCTGCCTATCAGTTGGCTCGCGCTGAAATGGAGCAAAAAACGCATGATTTCCATCTCGTTCGTGCTGCTCTCTATCTGCTTTGCAGGCACAGCGGTTTTGGGCAAAGTCCCGTTTAGCGCGGACGCGCAGGTGTGGGCGTTGGTGCTGCTGGCGATGGTACCTATCGCCGCTTTCGGTATTTTGCAAAACGTGATTGTCGCGGATATAGTCAAGGAACAGTTCGCGCATACGGGCGTTGCGCAGGCAGGAATGTTTTTTGCGGTACGCGCAATGATGATGAAATTCGGGGTTTCCGCCTCTACGCTCGTCTTCCCGTCGCTCTTGCTACTCGGCAAAAGCACCGAAAACGACACGGGCGTTCGCCTCACGGGTATCGTCGCTTGCGTGTTTTGCTTGGTGGGACTGTGGGTGTTTCAACATTATAAGGAGAAATAGGCGGGAGTGCGCCGAAACGCTGTTTAATTGTCCATCAGCTTGCTGGACAAATTGCGCGCGCCGTTTCGGAGATAAAAGTGCGCCGAAACGCCGTTTCGGAGAGAAAATAAATATTTTTTTAAAACAAAAAAATGGATTTTAAAATAGACAAAACCTATACCGATTGGCTAACGACATTGAAAAGCAAAATAGCATCAGCGCAACTAAAAGCCGCCGTTAGCGTCAATACCGAACTTATCTTGCTGTACTGGGAGATAGGTAAAATGATTGCTACAAAGCAACAAAACAGTCATTGGGGCGACGGTTTGATACCGCAAGTTGCCCGCGATTTGAAAGCTGCATTTCCTGATGTGACTGGATTTTCGCGTAGTAATTTATACGCAGCCAAACAGTTTTACTTATTCTATGAAAGCGAAACCGAATTTGTCCATCAGCTTGCTGGACAAATTCCATGGCAGCATCATGTTTTGATTTTGCAAAAAAATAAGAGCATGAAACAAGCCTTATTTTACATTCGAGAAACGATACAAAACAATTGGTCGCGGAATATTTTGGCGATACAAATGGAAACAAAACTCCACGAACGACAAGGCGCAGCGATAACGAATTTTGAGCAGACGCTTTCTAAACCGCAGTCCGACCTTGCGCGTGAAACGCTGAAAGACCCTTATATCTTTGATTTTTTGACCTTAGAGAATAACGTACAAGAGTTGGAATTGGAGCGGCAATTGGTTGCCAATATCACGCATTTTTTATTAGAACTCGGCAAAGGTTTTGCCTTCATTGGGCGACAATACGAACTCACTATCGGCACGAAAGACTACCGCATCGGTTTACTTTTTTACCATACCAAACTGCACGCTTACATCGTTTTGGAACTTAAAATGGGCGAGTTCAAACCCGAATACGTCGGTAAACTCAATTTTTACCTTTCGGCAATAGATGACCTCCTAAAAACCGAGCAAGACCAAGCTACTATCGGTATTTTATTGTGTAAAAACAAAGACAAAATAGAAGTAGAGTACGCGCTCCGCGACATCAATAAACCTATCGGCGTATCCGAATTTCGCTTTAACGAACTGCCCGATAATATTAAAAGCGTTATGCCAACCGTTGCAGAGTTAGAAAACGAGTTGCGCGGGTTTGCGGAGGAGTAAGTGCGCCGAGACGCTGTTTCGGAGGTAAAAGTGCGCCGAAACGCCGTTTCGGAGATAGCGCAACCAAACATAAAAAAAGCTGTCCGTGTTTTTACACCGACAGCTTTTTTTTGTATTAAACCTACACATATTCAATCTCTTTTTCTGTTGCCGAGCAAATCGCTGACCATACTCCGCAACTCCTGTATTTCGCCGCGCAACGCCTCTATGTTTTGCTTGTTGCCCACTACTTGCCGCTCTATAAACTGAAATCCTATTTGTTTTTCTGCAATATTGATGTATTTGGTGTTTTCGTCGGCTAAAAGGTCGGTGATATTGAGTTGTAGTACTTCCGATAACTTGACGAGGTGGTCGGCGCGGAGGCGCGTCTCGCCCGTTTCTATTTTGCTGTAAGCGCGCTGCGTAATGTCTAACTTGTCCGCGACGAACTCTTGCGTGTAATTGAGCTGCTCTCGCGTAGCTCTTATTTTGTGTGGGATAGTTTTGAAGTCCATAGGTGTGTGGTTTAGGAGCGTGGTTGTAGTAGTGTGGTTTAGAAATATGGGTTAAAAATGTGGTTTTAGAACATTTGGTTGTAAGAACAGCGTTAAAAGTTCTGCAAACTACCTAAAAAGTTTTAGGTGTGGCGGCGAATAGGGCGTACCTTTGCAGTGTAATGGTGGTAATCGTAGAGTTGTATTTGCAAAGGTGTTGATTTAATTTGATATTTTGGTAGGTGGAGGTAATATTTTTTTAATTTACTTCATTTCATTGGTATTTTACTGCGAATTTGCGTGCAAATTAGCGGACTGTGAAACCACAACTAAACAGGTAAGCCGAAAACTGAACAGAGTAGGCAGGGAAATAAAAATG
The DNA here is from genome assembly GCA_043778315.1 of Saprospiraceae bacterium. Classification (GTDB taxonomy): domain Bacteria; phylum Bacteroidota; class Bacteroidia; order Chitinophagales; family Saprospiraceae; genus JBEEMU01. The sequence goes on from JAYWGJ010000130.1 coordinate 3,144, forward strand.
TAAAAGAAATGGGAATTATTAATGACCTACTTGGCAAACAAAACCAAAATTCAGCAGCTTATAATATCATTAGAAAGCGAGTGAATGAAGCAGGCTGGAGAATTAAAACCGACAATGCGGGTGGTATTGTACTTGGCTTTAAAGACGAATTAGGTGTGGAAAATGTGTTTATAAAGGTTTGTGGAAAAAATAGCGAGGGCAAAACTATTTTAGAGTTTTCAAGCTTAGGAATTCCAATGCCTAATGATATAAGTACATCAGCACTCTTTGGTTTAACATTACTTGAAAGAAATGGTAAAATGTTGATGGGACACTGGGGAATAGAGGATATTAACGGAGACAAATATTTTACAGTTTTTCATTCAATGCTAGCCGAAGGAATGGACGTTGATGAGTTCAAAGGAGCAGTTAAAGCGGTTCTAGACGAAAAGAAACGTATTTTATTAGATGCTGCTATGGCGAGTTTAAGAAAATAGTGTTTGATACCTAAAAACTGATAATAATAAATCTAATCTAAAAAAATTATGGCAAAGAAAAATCAACACGTTGTACCACACAACGACAATTGGGGAGTCAAAGGAGCTGGTAATGAAAAAGTTACCAAAACATTTGACAAAAAAACAGATGCAGTAAAATATGCAAAAGAAATCGCAAAAAATCAGCAATCTGAATTGATTATTCATAAAGGAGACGGAACAATCCAAAATAAAAACAGTTATGGAAATGACCCTAATCCACCTAAAGACCTTAAACCGTAATAAAAACAATAATTAAAAACAAACAAAAATGAGTGATTCTGACAACACGGGAGGATGTGCTATATGGATAGCGACTACTATCGTTTCAATTTTCTCAGGCGTAATGGCTTGGGAACTAATCAATCCACATAGTTTTTTAGGGGCGATTCTCTTTTTATTCGTGTGGAGTTCCTTAAGCGGACTCGGACATCTTTTGGTAGGTGGACTTGTTGCTTTTTTTGGCGGAATGAAGTAAAGAACTTTGTTTGGCATTTTGCGCTACTATTAAATACATACACCAAGTTATAAGACAACTTAATGCAGATTTTGCAATATTCAAATAACATTATTCCTAATCTATCTTCATTTTAATATCAAAATAAACTCTTATGCGATTTTTTTATTTATTATCCATCACTTCCGCAGTATTTTTAGCGATTAGCTGCAACTCTACGAACAACCCTAATAACAACACTACTGTCACACCTACAACACAAGGCAACTGTCGTGACGGTATTCAAAACGGCACAGAACAAGGTGTTGATTGTGGAATCGGGTGTACGTCCCAATGCAATGGTAATATGACTATTATTGCAAATGGCACAACTTTAAGCAATGGTACAGTTAGACTTTCTACAGGAGATGGTCAGTATCTATCTAATGTATCACCCTTAGTTTACACTCAATACTCGTCAATGACACTTTCTTGTTATTTTTATAAAGACGGTATTAATATATCTAATAAATATCTAAACGCACTTACTTTTTATTATCTAAAGGGCGGTAATCCTGTAGGCACTTATACTTTGTCGGATGGTGGTGGTTCGCCAACAAATCCATTGCTAAATGAGTTTACAAGTAGCGGTATAATCAATGGCGATGGCTCAGGAAATTGTACTCCTAATAGCACAAACCCTGGTAGTGGTACGCTAACGGTAACGAGTTTCAATGCAGCAACACGCAAAATATCGGGTAGTTTTAATGCTGCACTCAACTGTTCAGGTACTTACAATATAAGCGGCACATTTACTGATGTGGGCTATTAAAAACTGTGGAATGATTGAAAAAAGGTAATTATAAAACAAACATCAACCCAAACATCTAACCCAATAAAAAATGAAACAAATTACCCTATTATTATTTTTGGTTTGTTCGTTGAGTGCTTGCGTTCCACAATCCGATTTTGACAAAGTAAGTGCTGAAAACCGAGACCTAAAAAAGCAATTAGACGAATTGGAAAACGGCGCGGAACGACTTTATAAACAGGCACTCGAGTTTACAAAAACCGACGAATTGGATAAAGCGGAGGAAAAACTAAAAATATTATTTGAGAAACATAACGAATCGCAGGAGGCAAGCAAAGCGCAAAATTTAGCCCTGCAAATCAAAAGTAAAAGATTGGAAAATGCCGAGAAAGCCCAATGGGAAGCTGCTCTTAAAGCTAATACCATACCGAGTTTTGAAACTTATAATAGCAAATATCCTAAGGGGAAATTCGTTCGTACCTCAAAAATAAATATTGCAAGTTTGATTAGGGCAAATGAACAAAATGAATACGAAACTGCTTTAAAAACGAATAGTTCGTCAGTTTTGCATGATTTTATCGCCAAATATCCCAATAATAGAAGTGTAGGCAGTTTTAAGAAGAAAATTATTGAGTTGGAAATTGACGAAATTTTTGGCGCGAGCAATACAGGTCATCTGCCTACTTTTGAAAGAAACGGCTACGGTTCTTCTGCTACTTCGTCTCTCGAGATTGAGAACGGAACGGGCTGTCAATTAACGGTAAGGTATAGCGGGAATGACGTTAGAATGATACAAATTCCCGCAGGTGCAACAAGAAGCGTAAGTTTATCGAGTGGCAACTACCGAATTGCGGCTTCGGCTTGTGGTGCTAATTATGCAGGAACAGAAAGCCTACAAGGTAGTTATTCGTCAAGATATTATATTTCGACAAGTCGGTATTAATTGAAGGAGCGCATAAAAATTATCCAATTGCATTGCAGAAAAAGCTGTATCTTTGCGTTATAAAGCAAAACGCATAAAAATATGGATATATTAACTATCAGTGAAATCAAAGCACAATACCCCGACCAGTGGGTATTGGTCGGTAATCCCGAACTCACTGACCCGAGCATACTGGGTTCAATTGTGAGTAAACTTATTAGTGGTATTGTACTCTTATCAAGTAAGGATAAGCGCGAAATTGGTTATAAAGCCAAAGATGTAAAGGCTGGATATGATAGCATTACTTGCATTTATACAGGAGAAATTCCGAAAAATCGCAAGTGGCTTTTATGAAAAGAGAAACCTTTACACGGCTTACTGATGATAGTCTTATTGTTGTGCCTTGCTCTATTGACAACAACCCCTTGTCGCTTGCCCTTGATACAGGCGCAAGTCATACCACTGTGGACTTAACGCCAATGCTAATGGCAGGCTATGAGATTAGTCACGCCATTCGTACTGAAAAAATAGAAACAGCAAGTGGTATTATTGACTCGCACATTTTTATTGTCAAATCCTTTGCAGCACTTGGAGTAACAAAGAAAAACCTGATGGTTTGTGCATATGACTTTTTCGCCTACCATTACCTCACTGATTTTGACGGTGTGATTGGACTTGATTTTTTTGAAGACTTAAAGTTTTGTGTCAATCTCAAAAAAGGAGAAATAACGACGGAAAAAATATAAAACTAACGCCCAACAGTGCCTTTGCGCTCATGATACTAAACGTCGCACAGCGCAAAAGCGGACGTTCTGCGAAATCAAAAAAACTAAAAGCGTAGTAATACATTGTGTATTACTACGCTTTTTTGCTGCAAAAGCGCAAAATATTGCGGCTCAATGCAAAAAAGCCGTATCTTTGTTTTATAAAAGCAAAACGTATAAAAATATGGAAGTATTAACTGTTAATGAAATAAAAGCGCAATACCCTGATGAATGGGTATTGATAGGTGACCCTGAACTTGATAATCCAAATACATTGGGTTCAATAGTCAGCAAACTTGTTCGTGGTGCAGTATTATTCGCCTGCAAAGATAAACGCGAACTTGCGTACTCTGCCAAAGCATACAGAAAGGGATATGAAACATATACTTGTATTTTTACGGGTGAAATCCCTAAAAATCGTAAATTTTGGCTCTGATGATACCGTTTTCACTCGAAACAGAAGAAAGCCTAATCCTTGTGCCTACTTTTGTAGAAGACGAGGAGGTTTAGTTGGTCTTAGATACAGGCGCATCTCACACTATAATAGACTTAACAAAACTTTTAATTATCGGCTATCGTTTAACGGATAGTTTGGGTACTGTGCAGTTTGAAACAGCGAAAGGTGTGGTTGAGGCATACGTTTTCAGGATTAAATCCTTAAAAGCACTTGGGCATACTAAACGAGATATTAAAATATGCTCCTATGATTTCTTAGGAAATAATGTTTTATCAGAAATAGACGGTGTACTCGGATTGGACTTTTTAATGATACCGAACTTTGGATAAGTTTCAAAAAATTCCTAATAGACTTAGAAAAATAAAAAATCGACCAATAATGCCTTTGTGTTTTTGCATCTAAACAGCGCACGGCTCAAACGCTTCGTTAGCCAAAATAAAAGAACTAAAAGCGTAGTAATACATCGGGTATTGCTACGCTTTTTTGCTGCAAAACTGTAAAATATTGTGGCTCAACAGAAAAAGTTGTATCTTTATGTTATAAAACAAAACATATATAAATATGAACTTTGCTTAGTGTAGGAAATCTGTTGCTGTTTATACGGCGAGCTTGAGGTTAATGCGGTTGGTTTTGATTATAGCAAGTGCGGAAGAGCCTGGTCGTGACCAG
>JAYWGJ010000131.1:0-7713 GCA_043778315.1 Saprospiraceae bacterium
CGCAACGCCGTAATACTGCGTCAGATAGTCGGTAAAATGCGGAATTGCGGCTTTTTTATCTATTACCTTGACGGTTGTTGTACCCTCAACGACTATCAACTTGCCTAAATTTTTCTCAATATATTCATTGATTGTTTCATAAAAACGAATTTTATTTTTTTCATCATAAAAATATTCTTGAAACTCGATATGGTGTGTCAAATGTGTTTCGCCGCTTTTAAAGGCTTTCCAACGCTCCTCGAAAGGCTTCGTCGGGTCGTCCCAAACTGCGCAAATTTCCGCATAAGCACCATTATCAAACATCGCTATCACCTCTTTATATACTTTCGTAAAATACATGGTAACCAAACGCCTATTTATCGTTTCGAGCGCAACACCTGCGGCAGCCATGTACTCGGTTTTATTGAAAAAAAACTGCCATATACCGCCATTATTTGTTTGCGAAATGAACATTCCGAGCGTAAAAATCACTTTTTGTGGCTTCGTGAGTTTTTTCCACAAATCCTCTTCCGACATATTTTCGGGAACGGGCATATTGTCCAACACCAAACTGCTGTACGCCCAAAAAAGGTCGTGTGCGTGGTCTTTGTGGCTTATTTGCAGATTTTTGAGCGTTTCTACCGAAACCGTCTTGAAAATTTGCAGTTTTTTGGTATCGTTGATGAAATACATTGTTTTATTCGCTATTTTTATTGATTTATTCCTTTTCCGCTTACTTCTTGTATAAAAATTTCGTTCAAAGAAGGCAATATTTCATTAAAACCAATAATAGGAATGTTTTTTTGTAGTAAAATACTCAAAATATCATTGGCGTTCGTGTCCGCTAATAAATGCAGCACCACCTCTTTATCGGTTTTTGTAGTGACTTCGGCGATGCCGTCGAATATAGCGGTATCGAGTGCGCCGTTGTATTGCACGCTAAAAAGATTTTTTTTGAACCGATTTTTAACCTCCGCGACTTCGCCTTCCAATATATTTTGCCCTTTATTAATAAGCACCATGCGCGTACAAATCTCCTCTACTTGCTCCATTCGGTGCGTAGAAAAAATAATACTCGTGCCTTTTCGGTTCAGTTCGTATATTTCGTCTTTGATTAAGTTGGCGTTGAGCGGGTCTAAACCCGAAAACGGCTCGTCGAGAATCAGCAGTTCGGGTTGGTGCAAAACCGTAGAGATAAACTGCGCTTTTTGCTGCATTCCCTTCGATAGTTCCTCCACTTTTTTGTTCCACCAATGTTGTATTTCAAACTTATTGAGCCAATATTCTATCTCGCGACGAGCGTGCGGCGCGGTCATGCCTTTAAGTTGCGCGAGGTACATGAGTTGTTCGCCGACCTTCATTTTTTTGTACAATCCGCGCTCTTCGGGCATATAGCCGATGCGCTCGGGGTGTTTGGCATTCAGCAATTCGCCGTCCAAAAATATAGTGCCGCTATCCGCTTTCGTGATAGTCGTAATCATGCGGATTAGGGACGTTTTGCCCGCGCCGTTCGGTCCGAGCAAGCCAAAAATACCGCCTTTGGGCATCGCAAAACTCACATTGTTTACCGCACAATGCTTGTCGTAATGTTTGGTAACGCCGTTTATTTCAAGTATCATAACGTAAGGAGTTATTTTTGTAGTAATTACGTTGCAAAGGTAGTGTTTTTATTAAAGTAAACAAGTTGGTTTTGAAAAAAGTGGCTGTTTTATTGGCTAATACAAAACTCGTTGCTACCTTTACACCTTTATATATAATGTATATTTTTTTCTTTTTACCTACGGCGTTTGTTGTTATTACAATAATTATATAATGGTGTATTACAACTGCGTTCAATTATCCAAAAACGATGTTATTCGAACAATTAGAATCGCTCGAACACGAGCAGGTCGTGTATTGCTACGATAAAGCGACTGGGCTGAAAGCGATTATCGCGATACACAACACGACGCTCGGACCCGCGCTCGGCGGCACGCGGATATGGCGATACACCGACGAAGCGGCTGCGCTTCACGACGTGCTGCGCCTCTCTCGCGGCATGACCTACAAATCCGCGATTTCGGGTATTCACCTCGGCGGCGGCAAAGCCGTCATCATCGACAGCGACAACCTGCACAAAGGCGAGGCATTTTGGCGGCGCTACGGGCGGTTTGTTAATTCGCTCAACGGCAAATATTACACCGCCGAAGACGTAGGTACGTCGCCCCGCATCATGGAGTACATCGCGCAGGAAACCAAATTTGTGGTGGGCAAACCCGATTATTTAGGCGGAAGCGGCGACCCGTCGCCCGTGACCGCTTACGGCGTATATTTGGGTATGAAAGCGGCGGCGAAGCACAAATACGGCAAAGACAGCTTGAAGAAAAAGCGGGTCGCGATACAAGGCGTTGGGCACGTGGGGCAGCATCTTATCGATTATTTGATAAAAGAAGGTGCGGAAGTATTGGTTTGCGACATCAATGAGCGCAACCTCGACTTAGTAACCGAAAAACACGCCGCCGTAAAGGTCATCGACCCAGCCGATATTTACACCGTCGATGCGCATATTTACGCCCCCTGCGCCTTGGGCGCGACCGTAAACGAGGATACAATCCCGAAAATGAAGTTTGAGATTATCGCTGGTGCGGCAAATAATCAGCTCAAAGACGAGATAGTGCATGGCGCGCTATTGCGCGACCACGGCATCACCTACGCGCCCGATTTCCTTATCAATGCAGGTGGCGTTTGCAATTGTTTTGCAGAACTGAACCCGACGGGCTATCATCGCGGTATGGCGACTTCGCTCACCGAACAGATTTATGACCGTACTTTGGAGATTTTGCAACTCGCCGACCGCGATAATATGCCCGTGCAACAGGCAGCAATGCACCTCGCGCAGGCGCGGATTGATGCAGTTGCCAAATTGAAGTCTTGTATGTAGTTTGGTCGCAGCGTTAATTCTTCCACAGTATTTCACTAAGTTACTGCACAACGTTTGCACTGGGTTTTTTTATCTTCAATAATTTTAGTACACTAAATATTCCTTATTTTTTCTACGAAAAAATAGAGAATATTTAGTGTACTATTTATCAAAAATGTTTATTTAGCCAAAATAAAACACAATTTACTCTTTCTTACCGTCTATTTGCTTCATTGCGTCTTCTCTTTCTTGCTTACGAGCGTCTGCACGAGCCTTATCTTCTTCATCTAGCTTGTCGTAGGCGTTCACAATTGCCTTTACGAGGCGATGACGGACCACATCTTCGCTAGTAAGGTAAGCTATTTCGATGCCATCGATGTCGCGGAGGATTTGAAGGGTCTTACCGAGTCCTGATTTCTGATGTGACGGCAAATCTACCTGTGTCAAGTCGCCTGTGATGACGGCTTTGGCGGTCGGGCCGAGGCGTGTGAGGAACATTTTGAGCTGTGAAGTGGTCGCATTTTGGGCTTCGTCGAGGATAACAAAGGCGTTATCGAGCGTTCTACCGCGCATAAACGCCAAAGGCGCAATTTCAATAGTTCTATTTTGTATAAAAAAATTGAGCTTGTCCATTGGCAGCATATCATCGAGGGCATCGTAGAGCGGACGGAGGTATGGGTCTATTTTTTCCTTCAAATCACCTGGCAAAAAGCCTAAATTTTCGCCTGCTTCTACGGCTGGTCGCGCCAAAATAATGCGTTTGACCGTCTTGTTTTTGAGTGCCTTCACGGCAAGCGCGACTGCGGTGTAGGTTTTACCCGTCCCTGCTGGTCCGACGGCGAATACAATATCATTAGCCTCTATCGCATCGACCAATTTCTTCTGATTGCGCGTTTTAGCCTTGATTGGCGTGCCATCTTTGCCGTATAAAATGATATTATCAGGGGAAGCGGCTGCTAATTTGACTTCAAAAGGACTTGCGCCTTCGAGTACATCTTGCACTTGATGCAGTGAAAGTTCGTTATTTTGCCGTAGCAGTCTGACTAACGTTTCTACTCGCGCTTTACAAAGCTGCGCGTCTTTTTTTTCGCCTACTATGCGGAGCGTATTGCCGCGTGAGGTGAGTGTAAGGGTCGGAAATGCCTTGCGAAGCAGTTGTAATTTTGAATTGTTTTCGCCGTAGAGCTGTAAAAGGTCTAGGTCGTCGAAAGTTAATATGATTTCGCTCAATATATGGGTATTTTATATGGTTAAATTTTAATGTGAAAACTGTAAACTGGAAGCTGTAAGCTATAAACGATGCTATAAAAACTATAAACTATAAGCTGGAAGCTATAAACGATGTGCGCGAGGGTCAAGACTTTAGCTATGAACTTTAAGCTATAAACCATGTGCGCGAGGGCTAAAAGTAGAAACTATAAACTTTTTAAAAACTAAAAAAAACTAAAAACTATAAGCTATCTATTGTCCTCGCAAACATCAAAAGCTTATTGCTTATTGTTTATAGCTTACAGCTATTTTTTAAAAACTAACTCCACCAATTGCTTTGTCGCCTCCTCTATATAATAAGAGCCACTTGCGGCATCTACAACGCCATCTAAATGCGACTCGAGGCGTAGTAAATGGTGTACATTACGCGCTATTCGCCTATTAAAAGCATCACTTTTACCTGTTTTGGCATCTGCGGGCGTGATAGTGAGTATGTCTGCGCCGCCAAGTACTGCCGACATTGCTTGTGTAGCGGCTGCTATTTTGTTGCGATTAACGTCGTCGGTCAAAGCGGCAGGTACGGTGAAGCCATGCAAAACTGGACAGACAATATCAGGGTGTGCGCGCTGCCATATTTGCCGAAAGGCGCGAAATTTGGCTAGCTCAAGCATAAAACTTGTCCCTACGGGCAGCGAAACTTGCAGTCTATTAGCGAGTTTTGGTAGTCGTGTAAGTAAAGTAGTAGCTGCTGCCAAAGTACCTTTGAGTTGCTGCACATTATTTTTAACTCCGTACAAATCAACGACTTGTATGTATGGAAAATCATCTAATGCGTCTAATAAACTGCCGAGTTGCTCGGTATCGATAGGGTCTGCGGCAATACTAAGACGGACTTCGTCGGGTACAAGCCCGCGCTCTTGCGCTACCTTACAAAATGCGTACCATAATTTGAGGGGTTCGCGATGCGCATACTGCCCCGTGAAACTGATGCGCACCATTTCCAAAAAAACACTATCGAGCAGCCGCTTCATATCTGCTACATTTATGGCGTTATTGACCAAAAATTGCAAACTTTCTGCGCCTCCCTGCAATGCTTCTAAGGCTTCGCGGTTCGCTTGCTCGACCGTATGTACTGTAATTAGTTCCTGTATCAACCAAGTATTGGTTATTTTGGATATATTTAAGGGTTCGGGCGTATCTTTTTGAGCTTCAATCGTATAAAAAGGAGCTAAATGCAATCCATCAGACGTATTAAAGTACAAATCATCAAATTCAGCTTTGTCTTTTAAGTCCTTTTTTAGTTTTTCTTGCCATTCGGTCGCAGTAATGTCATTAAAATTAGTAAACATAAGCAGTGTGAGTATAAAAATGAATAAAAATGTTTATTTTTTTGTTACATCATTATATATATCATTATAACAAATAAATATAGATGTGGTTTAATTTAATTTGCGGTGCTAATATATTAGCTTAATTATAGGTTATTTTACTATAAAATTGACTTACATTAAGGTAGTCAAAATCAGTTGTTTGACTTGGCGAAGTATAAAAACAATGCGGCGCAGTGTAGGCGCATTAGTCATATCTAATGCCTCAGAAATACGGTATTCATTGCTTTCAAGCACGGAAAAGTACCAGTTTCTGCCCATTACATAGGCGCCGTAGATAACTTTACTATTATTATTTTGATGCTGTGCAATAATCATTGCGGCAAGCATCTGTGCTTCGGGGTCACTTTTATCTCCTTTGCTCTTTTTAAACTCTTGAAGAAAGAAATGAGGCACACCTGCGCCGCCACGACCGCGTACACTCGCTACCATACAGTCAGAAACGACGGCAATGCTAAATGTATCGGTTTTCCAATTCAAAGAACGCTCGTAAAAAACACCTATTTTATTAACTTCGTCGATGTCAGCCAAGAACATAATTAGAGAAATGGCTTTCATTTTTAAGTCTTCTTCAAACCAATCATTAACATTATTATTTATCAATAAAGCAGCAACTTTTGCTAATAAATGTTCGTCATATTCGTTTAATATACCGTTGGCAGCAAGCCAATCAGTAAGATTTGCATTCGGTATATTAACGGCTTGAATACTAAATTTTGCCAATAATTCATTGACATCAATGGGTATTTTTGGTACAGTATTGAGTTTATTTAGCATAATTTATTATTATTTTACTATAAAATTGACTATTTTTTATCTATTAACTCTTTTATCTAATATTATACTATTCAATATATTACTAGTAAAAGAATCGCTATTATTTATATCATTTTCAATCAATAAAGCAGCATTCACAACATTTTTTTTGCTATCAACTATATATTTATTAATCAAAATAGCTCCTATTAACCCGCCCATTACCGCTAATATATACACCCATCTTAGTGTTTCGTTAGCAGGTGCAGTGATATTAGTATCCGTATTTGATACATTAATGTTTTGTTTCATTATATTGATAAATTAAAAAAATAAAATTGATAGTATGATGTATATTCTGCTATGTATAAAAGATATTCTACTAACTACGATTAATATTCTGCAAACTAAAAAAGATATTCTGCTTACCGCAATTAATATTCTGCCAACCACAACTTATATACTACTTACTATAATTAGTATTCTACTTACCACAACATATATATTACCTATCGTGATTAATATATTGCTGACTGTAACTTATATATTGCCTATCGTGATTAATATTTTGCTGACTGTAACTTATATACTGCCTATCGTGATTAATATATTGCTTGTTGCAAGCTAATATATTTATATAAACTATATATGAACTTGAAAACTTATATATTGGCAACTGTAACTTATATATTGGCAACTACAATTAATATTTTACTAACTACAATTAACATATTGGCAACTATGATGAATATTTTGGCAACTATGATGAATATTTTAGCAACTATGATTAATATATTAGCAACTACAAAAGATATTCTGCCAACTATAATTAATATATTAGCAACTGTGATTAATATATTGGCAACTACAATTAATATTTTGCCAACTATAATGAATATATTATCAACTGTGATTGATATATCGCTCCCTATAACTTATATATTGACAACTACAAAAGATATATTGCTTATCGCAACAACAAAACTGAGGCAAATGCTCCCAAAACTGTTCACTGTTCACTATAAACTGTTCACTATTGTCCATATTTTTCTCAATTCCTCAAATCCACTTGCCAAATATCCATATCTATTATCTGTCGCGATGCCTATATTACCCAAATGCTTCAAACTAATGTCGGGTTGCTCCGCTCTTGCGCCCAATTCTTTTAACAAATTTTCGTACTGTTTTGTTTGCCAAACGTCCACTGAGCGCAGTTGAAACTGAATGAAGTCAATAATTTCGTTTGTTTGCGTAGCAGTGAGCAGCGTGAACGGATTTTGAGTGAAATAAGTCAATAATTTGGAGGTCAAGCCGTACTTTCCTGCCTCCGTCCGCAACATATTATCTATATCATTTGTGGTATTATCACGCTGCCACGCAATAGTCGCGAGTAGCTCGACGGCAAGCTCGCGTACCTCTTTTCTTTTAGCTTGCGCAATCGTCGTGAGGCAATCTATATCGTATATAGATGCGTTTAATTCC
>JAYWGJ010000132.1:0-2804 GCA_043778315.1 Saprospiraceae bacterium
GTTGAGGAACTCGGGCGAAAAAGTACGTTTCAAAGCGGATTGTATCGTCGCTTTCGCGGTATCTTCCTGCGCTTCTTGTCGCGTCGCGGTAGAAAAACCCACGCCCTGCCCAAACTCTTTGAGTTGCCGCGCACCGATGTTTGAGGTCATCAAAATCAGCGTATTTTTGAAATCTACCTTGCGTCCTAAACCGTCGGTGAGCTGCCCGTCGTCCAATACTTGCAATAAAATATTGAAAATATCGGGGTGCGCTTTCTCTATTTCATCTAATAAAATAACGGAATACGGCTTGCGGCGTACACGCTCGGTAAGTTGCCCGCCTTCTTCGTAGCCTACATATCCGGGAGGCGCGCCTATCAAACGGCTGACCGAAAATTTCTCCATGTACTCACTCATATCTATACGAACAAGTGCGTCTTCGGTATCAAAAAGGTAGCGCGCTAAGGTTTTGGCGAGTTCGGTTTTACCTACGCCCGTCGGTCCTAAAAATATAAACGAGCCGATTGGTTTCGACGGGTCTTTCAAGCCCACGCGGTTGCGCTGTATCGCTTTCACTACTTTTTGTATGGCAATTTCCTGCCCAATGACCGCGCCCTCGAGGTCGGTTGCCATCGCCGATAATTTCTGCCCTTCGCTGTTCGCTACGCGACGAACGTTGATCCCCGTCATCATACCAATCACTTCGGCAATATCGTCTTCCGTGACAGGGAAACGCTTGGTTTTGCTCTCCTCCTCCCACGCTTGCTTAGCGGTTTCGAGCTGTCGCTGCATACGGGACTCGAGGTCGCGCAGGTCGGCTGCTTTTTCGTACTGCTGCTCCTTGACGGCGGTATTTTTGTCTTCGCGGAGTTGCTCTATTTGTTGCTCACTTTCCAAAATATGTTTCGGAACATGAATATTTTTGAGGTGAACGCGCGCGCCCACTTCGTCCATCACATCTATCGCCTTATCGGGCAAAAAACGGTCGGTAATGTATCTATTAGATAAATTCACGCAAGCCGCAACCGCTTCTTCGGAGTATTCTACATTGTGAAAATCCTCGTATTTCGGACGGATATTATTCAATATATGAATGCACTCCTCAGGCGACGGCGGGTCGATAATCACTTTCTGGAAGCGGCGGTCAAGCGCACCGTCTTTCTCGATGTGCTGACGATACTCGTCGAGCGTAGATGCGCCGATGCACTGCAATTCGCCACGCGCCAAAGCGGGCTTGAAAATATTAGACGCATCGAGCGAACCTGTCGCGCCGCCCGCACCTACCATCGTGTGTATTTCGTCGATAAACAAAATCACGTCGCGGGTTTTTTCGAGTTCGGTCATAATCGCTTTCATGCGTTCCTCGAACTGTCCGCGATACTTCGTGCCTGCTACAAGCGCGGCGAGGTCGAGCATCACGACTCGTTTATTAAATAGTGTGCGCGAAACTTTGCGCTGCACTATGCGCAACGCCAAACCTTCTACCACGGCGGTTTTGCCCACACCCGGCTCACCTATTAATATAGGATTATTTTTTTTGCGCCGCGAGAGTATTTGCGATACGCGCTCAATTTCTTGGTCGCGCCCGATGATTGGGTCGAGTTTGCCTTCGTCGGCGAGGCGCGTAATGTCACGACCGAAATTATCCAAAACGGGCGTTTTCGACTTTGCCGCGCCTGCTTTGCCTGCACCGCCTGCGCTACCGCCGCGTGCGCCGCCGTAGCCTGCACCTTCAAAATCGTCATCGTCTTCTGCGTCCGCACGAATATTAGGCGGCGTTTCGCGACGCGTATCGCGCTCCTGCGCGGTCATATTATCTTCCGTTGCCGCTTGCTCTTCGGTAGTTGCGTAGGCGAGTTCGGCGCGAAAAAGGTCGTAGTCGACATCAAAATCGCTCAACACTTTTGCCGCAGGATTGTCTCTATGTTTGAGCATAGAAAGCAACAAATGCTCAGGTCCGGCGGTCGTTGCACGCACGGCTTTCGCCTCCAAAAAAGTAACTTTGAGTACTTTTTCGGCTTGCTTATTGAGCGCGTAATTACCCACGGTAAGGTTCGCGTTATTATCGTCACCTTTATACGCTACTGCGCCCTCGATGCGACGACGCAATTCGCCGAGATTCACGGCAAGCGAACGCAACACTTGTACCACCAAATTGTCGGGCTGCTGCAAGATGCTCAATAAGAGGTGTTCGGTACCTATATAATCGTGTTTGAGGCGTTTTGCCTCTTTGTGACTGCGCGCAATCACGTCTTTCACCTTCGGTGTGAATTGTTGCATCTTTATATATTTTTTAAAATATTTGTCTGAAATTTTGCTTGTTTATAATCGGTAATGATATTATTTGTTGGTTTAGCAAATTATTATAATTCTAATAATTAGCATAAACGATTTTTGTACTAAAATAGTTTTAATGCTTTGCGCTAATATGCTTGAATTTTGGTACAAAAAACTTGTTTTAAAACCGCACAACACATATATACTATACAAAACAGTGCCAAAGTAAATTAGTTTTTTTAAATTTACATAATATTTTATGAATATTTGTAGAATAAATATTTTTTACCTAAAAATTACGTTGTATATTTGCCGAAAATAGATGGTTAATTAAACCCAAAAATTAAATAAAATAGTATGAAATTTAGTGTTGATAAATGCGATAACTACACGGTTTTCAGTCTGTTAGACGAAACCCTGAACTCTATGCTCGCGCCGAATCTGAAATCAGAATTGGTGCTATTGAGCAACGAAGGAGTCCGCAATTTGATTTTAGACCTTAGTCAGGTAAAATTTGTCGACTCGTCGGGACTAAGTGCCATTTTGAC
>JAYWGJ010000133.1:0-2803 GCA_043778315.1 Saprospiraceae bacterium
CCTCCCGAAACGTCAGAAAATCACTAAAAAATGGCTCGATATTCTCCAATATCGCATCAAAAAACGGCGCGCCGTGCGCTGCATAATAAGGGATAAAACTATCGTACCGCTCTTGCAAACCGCGCTCGGGAAACAGTCGCTCCTTGATGTTTTGTATCTGTTGCAGCGCGACCTCGTGCTTGCGCTTTTCGGCGCGCAGGAGCTTCGCCGATAAGCTCTCTAAGCTGTTGATGATTTTAGTTTGCTCCGCACTCGCCGCCTTGTCGAGCGCAGAATCTATCTGTTGTATTTTGGCTAAAAGCCGCTCAAAAACAGCGTTTATCGCGGCTTTTTCTTCGGTCAGCGAGGTATCGTTCTCGCTGTTCGCGGACATATATTTGCGCGCCAGCGCGTCGTAATCGTTCCAAAAATCGGCAACCTCAAAACCCGTTTTTGCTATTCTTTTTTGTATCGCCAAAGGCAAAATCAACGCGGATTGTCGACGCACCAAAAGCGGAAACGCTACGCCAAGCGCGTCAAATAAACTGCCGCGCTCCTGCCAATACGCCATTTCGCCGCCGCCGCCCACATACGCCACGTTCGGCAAAATCACCTCTTGATATACGGGGCGCAACACGACGTTCGGGCTAAAATTTTGTGGATTTTGGTGCAGTTCCGCTATCATCGCCTCGGGCGTAAAGCGCAAATCGGTGTTCAACACAGTATATATATCGTCCTCGAATACAATCCGATTTCTGCCCGTAGCGGTCAAATAAAAAATATTGATATTGCGCGGAGTCGCCTGCGGCGCAAAACCGACGGCTTGCAAGGCTGTGATGTCGTTTTGCACTAATTTTTCTGCTTTGCGCAACGTCAGCTCCGCCTCGAGATACGGCACAAATAGCTGTTTTAACGCCGTATCGTCTTGATTAATCACCACCAAACCGTATTGTCCAAACAGCGCGTTTATGAAAAATGCCGTCGCATCTGCTATGGTGCGCTCGCCGTTGTAAGCGGCAGCCAATATTTCGCCTAAGGCTTTTGCCGCAACGCCCTCCGCTCCTATCGCTTGTCGCAATTCCTCTACGAGCGGCTGCAACGAAGCGGTAGAGAGTCGCCCGAACGCGCCTTCATGCGGCGTTTGCCACTCCATCTTTCGGTTGAAAATATAAGTATGGTTCAGTTCGGCGTGGTCGTGGTCTTCGCTGCCGCACCAATACACAGGCACGAACCGATGTTGCGGATAACGCGCATTTGCCGCCTGCGCGAGCTTGATAGCCGACAAAATTTTATAAACAAAATACAACGGACCCAAAAATAAGTTGGACTGATGCGCCGTCGTTACCGTAAAAGTATTCGATTCGCTCAGCGCAGCGATACTATCGCTAACTTGTTGTGGTACAGTTGTTTGTATATTTTTATATTGTTGGCGCAAAGCCAAAACTAAAACAGCTCTATTCGTATTATCCGCATTTTTTTGCGCTGCCAAAGCCGCCTCAAAGCCGCTCCAATTTGCCGCGTAGCGACGAAACGGCAGCAGCCGCGCATCGTTTTGTATAAAAGCACGGTCGCGCTCGGCGATATAAGGTAGGTTTTCGTAGCTGTTTTGGTGTACCGAAAAGGACATTTTATAGTATTATTAAAAAAATGATTTTATGATTTTAATATTAAAAAAATAAACAATATATAAATATTTACATTAATACCAAAATGTTTTTTACTACCTTTGTAACTAGTAAGAGTCAGTAGATATTAGCGTATTTTCACTATCATCAGCGCGCAGACAACCCTCAATAGTGGAGATTTGGTCTAGTAAAATATTGCCTCTGTACGGTTTTTTAGTGCCGTCGATATAGTACGCCTCGAGCGTAATAAACTGCACGTCTTTTTTTGGAAAAAGGTAAAAAGTTTGTTTTTTCCAAACCGTATTATTGATGGTAGGCGACGATGTGAGGAGTTGTGTTTTTTCGCAAGGCGTGCGCCCGCCCCATACGCGGAGCAAAATCGGCTTATTGTACGACGCATAAGCTTCGCTACGCGCCAGGGAAAGGGTAAAAGTATAGCACTGCCCAGCGCGCAACGGCTCAGAAAGCATCTGCCCCATCGCCTCCACGCTGTTGTCGTCTCGGGCGGTGAGTCCGACGTAGGTTTTGCCGTCTTTTGCAGGCATACTCACGCCCCAAACGCCAGGCTGAATATCGGGCGTAGAGTAATAGCCGCAGGCTTGCCACTGCGCGGGCGTACTCGCTTCGTGCGCTATGCCGCCTTCAAACGACGGGTTTTGAAACTTAATCGGTTTGTTTTGCGCCGTCAGAGCGGTAAAACCACTCGCTATGAAACAAAATATCAATCGTTTGCGAGGCATCATTTTGTCCTTAATTTTTTGCCAAAAAAGAAAATAAATATGTGTTTTAAAATATGCGATATTGTCGGGAGCGATGAAAAATAGTTAAAACGTAGCATTGTATCTATGTCGCTAATAAAAAGTATTTTCGTGAAATGCAGTTATTTATTTCCACTTTGCGAAGCATAGAAGTTGTAATAAATAACAAATGAAACCTAAAAATACTTTATGAGCTGTCAGCTTCGGCGTAGGGTTAATCTATTTTTTTGAGTGTAGATAAATAATCGCTATTAATTTATTTCAGCTACTTAGGAATGAAGAGAAAACACGGTACATTACAAAGTTAAGGCGTTGTCCCCAAAAAAATATTTCCAAAACAAAAAAAACTTGCAGCGCGTTACCACACTGCAAGTTTTCTATTTTATAATTTTTGTTTGATTTCCACGATTTCGTAGCCCTCAATGATGTCGCCTTCTTTCA
>JAYWGJ010000134.1:0-2802 GCA_043778315.1 Saprospiraceae bacterium
CAGCAAATATTGCGCGTTGAAGGGCTGCAATACTTCGGCAATTTGCGCCAAGCAGCTTTCTATTTCCGCCTCCAAATCGCTAAAACACGTCCCTTCAAAAACCTGCGGCGTGAGGTTGCACTCCAAGTTGAAACGGGCGAGTTCGGTGGTGAGCCATTCGGGGTGAAAATCCTTCAAAACCTCCATGTTCACGGGTGCGGGTCTGCCGTATTTGTCCACCAAACAGAGTTCCTGCTCCGCGCCGATGCGCTGTATATCCGCCTCAAACCAGCCGTGCGCGAGCATATACTCGAGGGCTTGAATGTCGCGCAGTACGGCGCGCATGAAGGCTTGCGTGTGCGCCGCGTCGTCGGCAGCAAAAACGGAATGAATACCCATGTGAGGAAATATTTAAGATGAATTGTCGCTACAAAAATACGCTTTTTTTTGATTGTAAATGTCGAAATATTGTAAATGAAATTAGTATAAAAACTATTATTTTTTTATATCTCTTTTTTGGTTTACTTTTGTAGAGAATTACTCACTAAACCTATAAGGTTTTTAAAACCTTATAGGTTTGTATATCCTTTAAATATCAATATTATGAAAACCAATCAAATGCTTACGTTCGCAGCCGCGCTGCTCACCCTTTTTGCCGCTTGCAAAAAAGAGGAAACGAGTACGCCTGCCGCAAGACCTGCCACGACTTGCAGGATGACCAAAGTAACAAATTTAGATAGTTTTGATTGCAAGCCGAGATATACTATCCGAACCTATGAGTATGATAACTCCAGTCGCATTATCAAACAAATAGTGAGCGGCGGCGGTACGGGTAGCGGCGACCAAACCACAGTGGTGACTTACACAGGTAATACAATTATAGCTAACGCAACCTATCCTACGATTCCAAATTACTACAAACAAACGGCTATACTTAATGGTGCAGGCTATGCTACGGCGGTATATGGTGAAAACTTTGACTATCCGCACGGCATAATGTACGATACGACCTACTACGAGTACGATGCGAATAATTATCGAACTAAAATGATGCAACAAAGATATACGCCGTTATATAGTACAACGCTATATACCTACGCGAATGGAGATGTAGCATCAGAGGTAATAACATCAACGAATGGAGATGTAAGTACTACACTATTTCAATATGATATGAATAGAACTGCATTATCAGACCCTTTTAATCCAATAATAAAAACAGGGAAATATAACACCCATTTACTTAAAAGTTTCACTACTAGCTCCTCTATATATACACCAAGTCGTACAGATGTGACTTATCAGTTTAATAGCGACGGTTATCCCACAAAAAGAACCGATATAATCACTTATCCGCTTGCTATACGATATGCTGATGTCTTATTTGAGTATTTTTGTAACTAATTTTCAGCTTATCGCAATAACAATATGACACTACAATACCGCTTATTTTTTTGGCTCGCCGTGGTCGCGCTCGTCGGTTGCGACAAGCCGAAAGAGGGCTGCATCGATGTAGTCGCCAAAAACTTGTCGGTTGGCTCGGAGCTTGCCTGCAAAAACGGCTGCTGTCAGTATCCGTCGCTCGCTTTGCAATTTACACATATATATGGTGGCGCGGCTTTTAACGCCGCCGATACGCATACCGACGCTGCCGCGAACGCTTTTCGCATCGATAGCGTCGCGTTTTTTTTGAGCGATATGTATATTGTGCCAAACAACGGCAACCGCATCGGCACGGCGGAGCGCATGAGTCTTTATGACCTTAGCGGCAATACGATTACCGAAGACGCGCCTAATAATTACGCGCTCATCAACTCGGTAGCCGCTACGAACGGCACTACCGTAGGCACTACGCGGCACCGCACAAACGAGGTCGCGACCCTGCATTTGCAGGTCGGCATCGATGCGGCAGCGAATAAAGCCCTGCCCACAAAGTATGCCGCTACGCACCCGCTCACGCCGCTCAAAACGTTTCCGCGTATGTACAACACGGCTTCGCAAGACTATAATTTCCTGAAAATATGGGTGAACGTAGATACGAACGGCGACGGTACGCCCGATACACAAAAAATATTTACGCTCAAAGACGACGCAAACCGAACGGTAATTGATGCCGCTTACGCGGGAACGGTCGTCGTCGGCAGAGATATAGTGTATGGTTTGAACATCGATTATCAAGCCTTAACCAATGGTATTTTATTCAAAACAGACGATAACGCGACCGTTTTAGCGAAGCTAAAAGCGAATATACCGACGTTTATTTACAAAAAATAAAAAATTGAATTTTGTTCCGCTTCGCGATAATACCACTTCAAACGCGCTACTAAAAACCTCGTTTTTGGCGGTCGTGCTGTTGTTTAGCGGCTTGATGCTACAAATTATAGTGCCGTATTTGCTGCCGCCGCTTCGCACCGATATTGATTTTTTATTGACCAAACAAAACGTACTGCATCTTTCGCTGTGGCGATACGCATTTTATATCCATATTTCTACTAGTATTTTGACGCTGTTGGCGGGTTTGACGCAGTTTTCGCGCCGTATTTATTTGCAATATCCAAAAATACACCGCACCGTCGGTAAGGTTTATCTGATAACGGTACTCGTTGCGGCTGCGCCGTCGGGTTTGATTATGGCTTTTTATGCCAACGGCGGAACGGCTACACGCGCCGCATTTGTGGTGTTAGCGATAGGTTGGTGGGTGTTTACACTCGTCGCCTTTCGGCAAATAAAAGCAGGGCGCGTTCGTCCACACGCGGCATTTATGCTGCGGAGCTACGCGCTGACGTGGTCGGCGGTGACGCTGCGGCTCATGCAATTTTTGTT
>JAYWGJ010000135.1:0-7689 GCA_043778315.1 Saprospiraceae bacterium
CAGGTTTGGGCGAAAGCGTGAGCGTAAGCGGCGCAATAGGTACTACTACCACATTGGGCGCAAGCACCGTAATAGGTGACGGGTTGCGGCATACCTGTACGGACGTGACCGTACAGTCTATTATATCGCCTGCGACGTAAGCGGGTATTGGTGTATAAGTATTAGCGTTAAGCCCAACCGCCGTACCGTTGCGCAGCCATTGATAAGTAGCACCCGCGCCCGCGCCTACTGCCGTAACCGTGAAAATAACAGGCGCGCCTGCACATATCGTATCTCTATTGCTCGTAATACTGAGCGACATCGGCGTATTTGGTGTCACTAACATCTTGACGCTGTCCTTAGCAGGATTGATGGCGCAAGTGGCGTTAGACGTAAGTACGCATTTAATAATATCATTATTGGCAGGTGTACTATTAAAAATGCCTGCCGTGGTAGGCGGCTGCAATACATTATTCACATACCAATCGTAAGTTGGGTTGCTGCCGCCGTTCGTGATAGCGGTGGTATAGTTTATTTGTCTGCCTGCACAGACGTTATTTGCGTCGGGCGAAACCACGATTGTAGGTGTAACCGACGGCTGCGTTATTACGTATATCACATCGTTTGCCGTATTCGGACACGCGCCCGTAGTAGTTATGATACACGCTAAGCCGTCAGCATTCACTAAGGCACTTGTCGTGAATGTAGCGGCGGTTGCGCCCGTTTGCGGCACGCCTTGTATATACCATTGGTAGGCAGGGTTGGCTGGTGTAGCCCCTTGTAGAGTCACGCCGAACGTAGCAGGCTGCCCCGCACAGAGCGTACCTGTTGGATTTTGCGTGAGCAATATACCTGCAAAGTCTTGCGCGCCAATACTGACGGTTTGCGATTTAGTTGCCGAGCAGCCCGTTGCCGAAGTAGTAACGGTAACAGTATAAGTTACGCTTGACGCGCTATTCACGACCTTAGTAATGGCAGCCGTGCTTTCGCTGCTGCTCCAAGCGTAGGTGTCTGAACCCGAAGCGGTGAGGGTAAACGGCGAGTTCGCACAAGCCGCAGTAGGTCCTGTTATGGTCGCCGTCGGCGTAACATTGACCGTTGAGGTCGCACTCAAAGAAGCGGTACAGCCGTTGGCAGCCGTTACCGTAACAATATAAGTATAAGTAGTAGCCGCAATAATAGCTGGATTTTTGGTAATCATATCTACTACTTCGCCTGTATTCCATATATAGGATACGCCGCCCGACGCGGTAAATGTAGTTGGCGTACCGCTACAAACGGTGGTAGCGGCAGGGACAGCGAGTATAGCAGGCGTAGGAACTGTTTTAACCGCTACCGTTGTTGATGCCGTAGCGGTACAGCCGCTAATAGGCGCGGTGACGGTGACGGTATAATCTGTATCTATAAGCGGAGCGATAGTAATGGAATTGTTATTGGCGAAAGTACTCCATAAGTAGCTACCGCCGCCCGTTGCGGTAAGCGTTGTATTACCACCCAAACAAATAGACGCATTGCCCGTTATGGCAACGGTCGGTATAGCGTTCACCGTTACCGTTCGGCTGGTGGTAGCGGTACAAGTATTGCTATCCGTCACTGTAACGGTGTAAGCAGTCGTCGCGATTGGCGTAACCGTCGCGGCTGGCGTAATATCCGCGCTGCTCCATGCGTAGCTTCCGCCTACGCCTCCGCCCGTTGCGTTAAGCGTAGTAGAACTACCCTTACAAATATTGAAGTTACCCGTCGGTATATTTGCCGTAGGCAATGGGTTCACTGTAACGGTTTGGCTGGTAGTAGCGGAGCAAGTATTGCTATCGGTAACGGTAACGGTGTAAGCTGTGGTCAAGGTCGGCGATACCGTATTGGTATTGGTTGGCGTAGCATTATTCCAAATATAACTACCGCCCGCACCTGCGCCCGAAGCAGTAAGCGTCGTGTTGCCACCAAAACAAATAGGAGGCACAGTAGGCACACTCGGTATCGGTAAACTATTGACACTAACAGTCACGGAGGCTGTACCTGTACAACCGCCTGCGGCAGTCGCGGTGACGGTATAAGTAGTGGTTGCGGCAGGACTTTTGTTCACCGTAGGTGTATTTTCGCCGCTACTCCATACATAAGTATTGCCGCCCGTAGCGGTCAAACTCGTACTTTTACCCAAGCAAATAGTAGGCGATGTAGGCGATACGGTCGGCGACAGATTGGCGTTTACGGTAACGGTCGCACTTTTGGTCGCAGAGCAGCTATTGCCGTTCGTAACAGTGACAGTATAAATAGTGGTTGCGGCAGGCGTAACTGGATTATTGGCACTATTTGCACCGTTATTCCATGCGTAAATAGTGCCGCCCGACGCGGTCAGCGTAGTGCTTGACCCTGGACAGATAGTAGGCGATGCAGGCGTAATACTTGGTATTGGTAGCGCGTTTACTATCACTACCCTACTTTGCGTAAGCGAACACATATTGCCATCGGTCACGGTAACGGTATAAGTAGTGCCGCCTATTGCGGCTGGTGTGACTGTGTTTGCGGCTGTTGCGGGTCCGCCCGCCCATGCGTAGCTTGTTCCGCCCGTTGCGGTAAGGGTTAGGCTTGCGCCCAAACAAATAGTACTTGGCGGCGGCGGCGTGATAGCTGCTGGCGGCAGTGGATTGACGGTTACGGTTCGGCTGGTGGTCGCGGAGCAATTTGTAAATGACGTTACGGTAACGGTGTAAGAAGTGGTCGTTGTTGGCGTGACAACGCGCACTGGGTTAGTAGTTGCGTTATCCCACGCATAAGTATTGCCGCCCGAAGCGGTCAAGGTAGTAAAGCCGCCATTACAAATCGTGAAATTACCTGCAATAGTTGGCATAGGCAACATATTTACGTTCACGTTCGTAGAAGTTGTACCTGTACAGCCGCTCGCGGCGGTTGCGGTGACGGTATAAGTAGTAACTGAAACGGTAGGGCTGACGGTAATCGCCGCAGTCGTTTCGGTGGTACTCCAAACGTAGCTCACGCCACCCGAAGCGGTGATAGTTGCACTTTTGCCAAAGCAAATAATGCTCGAGCCTGGACCCGTGCCTGTGATAACGGGCGTAGCCGCGCCGACCTGCATCGTGAGTTGTGCGGAAGCCGTACCGATAGCACACGCCGACGCATCGGGCGTGACGACGCAGCGCACAACCGCACCGTTCGGAACGGTATTGGAAGTATAAGTAGCTTGATTAGTGCCGACATTCGCACCCGCAACCGTCCATTGGTAAGCTGGCGCAACGCCGCAATTGACGGGCGTAGCCGTGAACGTCACATTCACATTGCTACAAACGGGTAAAGGCGGATTGGTGGCGATAGTGACGCTTGGGGTTTGGCTCGGCGCACGGTCGACCAATATAGTGCCGTTGGCGCAGCAGCCGCCTGTATTACATATTTGGTATTGCACGGCAACGGGTCCGTTGAAGGTGGCGGACGGCGTAAACGTGATTTCGCCCGTAGCGGTATTGGCTACCGCCGTGCCTTGCGAAAACGGTGCTTGCTGCATGATGCGGAGCGACGCGAGGTTGAGCATTCCCGCATTGGCAACGTCGTTCGCCACGACGCTCACTTTGCCGTTGGCGGCAGCATTACATATATTCAAAAAATCTTGATTGGCAGTGGGCGGCGTGCCTGGAAGTATTTCGCGGAGTTTAATATCGTCGATGCCTACGTCGTAGCCTGTACCACCCGAATTTTGATTTTTGATACACATCGTTGCTGCGCCCGTAACCGTAGCGTTGAATTGTACCCCTGTAAAATTCCATTGTTCATTTTCGGGAATGGTATTAGAGTTGCCGATAGTCACGCCGTTTTGGGTGTAAACAAAGGTCGGCGTGGGCAAATTAGTGCCGCTCGGCAACAAATTGATATAATACGCCCCGAAACAGTACGCCGCACCTGCGGTAAGGTTTACGTTCTGACACCATATATTATTACTCCCTGCGTTCGGGAAATCAACGAGCATCATATTGCCCGTACCTGTGGTATGGTCTTTTATATTATTAGACCAAGTAGGATTACAAGGCGTAGGCGAGGTAGCAATGCCGTAGCCGTTGGCGCAAATGAACTGTCCGTTACAGTTGGCACCTGGCGTACATACGCCCGTACCATTATTAGGCGTGAAAGCGGAAGTGAACCCTGTATTGCCGCTCTCAAAATCGCCGTTGATAATCAAAGTGGTATTGAAACAACCCGTGGAGCTATTGCACGCCGAGGTGGAGCAAGTGGTAACGACAATCGGTTTGGATAAACTATCGGCACGGCAGCCCGTATATATTTTTAATTTTATAGTATAATTGCCTGTTCCAGGATAGAAGTGCGAGGCGTTGGGTAAGTTGCTTTCGAAGCCGTCGCCAAAAAAGTATTTGACCGAGTCGGCATCTACGGGATAAGTCGCGGTGAAATCGGTGGTAGAGCCGTAGCACGTTCCCGCAAAGGTGAAATCGATGGTTTTATCGATTAAAAGATTTGGAATGAAATTGGGTAAGCCGTGATTGGCGCGTTTTGCACCTAAGCCGACTGCGTTTTCTACTATTGCGCCGCCGTTCGTGTTCGGCGCGTTGAGAACGCCGACTTGCGTATCGTTGCCCGTCATTTGGTTGCCGACGGTAGGCGCGTCGCCGCGTGTGAAATAGATTTTGCCGTTGTTTGCCAACTGTATTGCGCCAAGCGTAAAATTGGTATTATAAATATATACATTATTGCCCGCATTAGCTGCGGCAGGAAGCGTATTGAGGTCAAATTGGTATATTTTTTTGCCAAAACCGCCCACGTCGTACCAATTACTGACAAATAAATAGCGGCTATTAGGCGAAAACTCGATGCCATAGCTGTAATTCATACCCGAAATGGTTTTGAGGTTGGAGAGCGCGCCCGTTGTACTATTAAAATCATAGACTTCTACGGTATTCGCTTGATTGGTGGCTAACGCCAATTTTTTGCCGTTAGGCGATATTTTCATATAACCCTGCGTGTTTTGTATCGCGCCCGAGTGGTTCATACCTATATTTTGTTGCGCGACCAAAACGGGCGCAGCCGACGCTGCCGTCACTTCGTAGAGTAGAAATTGGCTGCTGTTCCAGTTGTGGGCAATCACCCAGAAATCGGTGCCGTTGCACTTCGGTACGACGGTTATTTTCTCGCAGACGGGCGTTTTTAGGAGTGTGTTTTTGGTGGTTACGTCGCCGAAGCCGCCGCCGAGTGTCATATCAATCACGGAGTACCGCAAGCCGTTCGCGCCGCCCTCTTTGGCAACGGTGAACAGAAAATATAAGTTGGAGTTGCCGGGTTTGGGAACGGCGATGCTGCTTTGCGTAGAACTCGGGTCGCCGAGCAAGCCTGTACCGTTCGTCATCGCTACGTTGCTGATATTCCAAACGGTTTGTCCGTCGGTATAAAACAAGACATTACCCGCCGCGTCGGAGACGGTAGTGCTGCCTTGCCAAACGTTCATTGCGCTCGAGTTGAGCGGCACAAGCCCTGGAAAAGAAAGCCCTGTGGCGCGCCCGAAAAACCAATTATTGGTTTCCCCTTGTGCGCGTAAGTTTGTTGCGGTAAGCGTAAAAAGAAAGGTAAAAAGTGAGGCAAAAAGAAAAGTGGTGGCGAGTTTGCAATGCTGCATATTGTATTTTTTAAGATTGATTTAAAAATATTTAATTGGGTATAGATTAATTTTCAGTAATTTTAAGTTGGCAAAGATAATAAATGAAACTTGTTTATAATAGAAAAATTAGTATTTGTGATAAAATAGTTGTTTTGTGTAGCTAAAAAAAACTATTTGAGTAGATGAATCGATTATTTTCTTACTTTTGATAACAAAGAACGAAAAATCAAACTGTTCTAAATTTGATTTGGTAAAGTTACTCGACGTTTACGAACCCTCGAGGAGTTCGCAAACGAACATATCCTACTCAAAATCTAACCATTTTACCCGCAATAACGAGATTGAAATAAAAATCGCTACCTTTAAGCTCGAATCATTTAACGCATTTTATTGATGAAATATTCTTCTTTGCTTACCGCAACACTGCTGCTCGCGGCGGCTTGCACTAAACCCGCCGAGCCGATGCCTACACCTACTCCGCCCGCTCCGAGCGGTGAAACTTTTACGCAATACGGAACGCCGTTTGCGAGCGTCTGCGACCGACAAGATGCGACTATTTATCAAGTGAATATGCGGACGTTCGGCGTGCAAAGTAATTTTCAGGGCGTAACGGCGCGGTTAGATTCCATAAAAGCGTTGGGCGTGAACGTGATTTACCTGATGCCGATTCACCCCGTGGGGAGTTTGCGCGGCGTGAACTCGCCGTATTGCGTGAAGGATTACCGCGCCGTGAACGCTGAATTTGGGACGCTCGCCGACCTGCGCGCCTTGATAGCAGGCGCGCACAGCCGCAATATGAGTGTGCTAATCGATTGGGTGGCTAATCATACGGCGTGGGACAACGCGTGGATTACGGCGCACAAAGACTGGTATTTGCAAGACGGCGCGGGCAATATCGTGATACCGCCTGGCACGAATTATAACGACGTGGCGCAGCTCAATTTCAACACCGCAGCTATGCGCACCGAGATGATTAATTGTATGAAATACTGGGTTTACACGGCGAATATTGACGGCTTTCGGTGCGATTACGCCGACGGTGTCCCGTTCGATTTTTGGCAACAAGCCGTAAGCGAGCTACGCAAAATAAACACGCATGAGCTTCTTTTGCTCGCCGAAGGCAACCGCAGCAATCACTACGACGCGGGTTTTGACTTCACTTTTGGCTTCAATTTTTTTGGACAAATGAAATCTGTTTTTGCGAATAATACAGCCGCAACTTCGCTCAACGCGCTGAATAGCAGCGAATTAGCTGGCGCAACAAATGGACAGCAAGTAGTGCGTTACCTCACTAATCACGACGTGAACAGCTCGGACGGTACGCCGCAGCAGCTTTTTGGTGGCGCGAGCGGCGCAAGGTCGGCATTCGTGGTGGCGGCTTGTATGAGGGGCGTTCCGATGATTTACAACGGGCAGGAAGTAGGTACGCCGTACCGCCTCAATTTTCCGTTCACGGGTCAGGATATTAACTGGTCGCTGAACCCGTCCGTAACCGCCGACTACAAAAAAGTACTAGCGTTTAGGAACGGCAGCGCGGCTATCCGTCGCGGCGACCTCACGACTTACAGCACCGCCGATATTTGTGCATTCAGCAAAACAACCGCCGCCGATACCGCGCTCGTTATCTGCAATTTGCGCAACGGCGCGCGTACTTTTACACTGCCTGCCGCGTTCGCGAACACAACTTTTACGGACGCGATGAGCGGCACGCAGGTTACGTTAGGTACGCAAGTGAGTTTGGGCGCGTATGGATTTTTTTGTTTGAAACTTTAAGCTGGAAGCGATAAGCTGTAAACTTTTTGACCGTTTTGTCTTGTTATTTTTTAAGCTGGAAGCTGTAAGCTGTAAACTTTTTGACCGTTAGTGAAGCGATAAACTCTAAGCTGTAAGCGATAAACTTTTTGACCGTTAGTGAGACATGATTTTAGGGCAAAAAAAGCGTCCTGCTCGGTATCGAACAGGACGCTTTTTTATCATTATAACTGACATTACGCAGTACAAAAATTTGGTAAATGAATATTATTTTTTAGGCACTGCTGTTTTAATAACTTAATTTGTTCCCAAGCCGTTTTTAAAGCATGGACTAAAATAGCTCT
>JAYWGJ010000136.1:0-7647 GCA_043778315.1 Saprospiraceae bacterium
CCTGAGCGACACGATGGAAGAGGGCAATATCGTTGCTTGGCTCAAAAAAGTGGGCGATAAAGTAGCCGTCGGCGAGGTACTCGCGGAGGTGGAAACCGACAAAGCGACGATGGAACTCGAGAGCTTTTACGAGGGCGAACTGCTGCATATCGGCGTTGCGTCGGGTGCAGTTCCTGTCGATTCTGTTATTGCCGTTATCGGTGAAGTAGGCGAGAAATTTGACCCTGCATCGCTCAATGGCACTCCTGCAAAAGCGGCTGCGCCGAAAGCGGAGATAACGGCTGCACCAGCCGTACAAAAAGCAGAAGTAGCTGTTAGTCAGCCAGTTATGGCGGCTGTTCCAATTGCAGTAGCACCTGTTGAAGCCGTACAGACACATGATACCGACCGCATATTAGCGTCACCGCTAGCGCGGGCGATGGCAGCGCAAGCGGGCTTAGACATAGCCGCCGTGAAAGGCTCGGGCGACGAAGGCAGAATCATCAAACGCGATGTGGAAGCCGCAATCACCGCACCTGCCGCTACACCTATTGCGGTAGCACAACCGACCGCAACCGCGCCGAAAGTAGCGGTAGCTGCTGCGGGCGACTACGAAGATACGCCTGTGTCCTCGATGCGCAAAGTGATAGCACGCCGCCTCAGCGAAAGTATGTTTAGCGCGCCACATTTTTACTTGACTATGGAGATAAACATGGGTAAAGTGACCGATTGGCGTAAGCAGATGAATGAACTTTCGCCAACCAAAATCTCTTTTAACGACTTGGTACTCAAAGCGGCAGCGATGTCGTTGCGCGAACACGCGGCTATAAATTCGTCCTGGTTCGGCGATTTTATCCGCCACAATAAATCGATAAATATGGGCGTAGCCGTCGCTATCGGCGAAGGACTTGTCGTTCCTGTGGTGCGCAACGCAGATATGAAGTCGCTATCGCAAATCGCGAGCGAAGTACGCGACCTCGCTACCCGTGCCAAAGACCGCAAACTCGGCGCAGATGAAATGACAGGTAATACCTTCACTATCAGCAACTTAGGTATGTTTGGTATAGAAGAGTTTACGGCTATCATCAATCCGCCAGATGCGTGTATATTAGCAATTGGTGCGATTATAGAAAAAGTGATTGCCGAAAACGGCGAAATGAAAATCGCGCCGATGATGAAAGTGACCCTTTCGTGCGACCACCGCGTAGTAGATGGCGCGTCGGGCGCGGCGTTTTTGCAGACGCTCAAAGGCAAATTGGAAGAGCCGATGCGTTTATTGGTGTAAGGAAAGCGTCTAAAATAATCAGTACCAATATTACTCGTCTTTTCAGCCAAGACTGCGTTAGATTATCCTTACAATGCGCTGCATTGCACGTCAAATCTGCCTTGTTTTGGCACAAAATACTTCGCAATATTTTGGCACTACTTATTTTTTCTTCTTTCCGAAGTATAAATAAAAAGATTACATATCAACAAAAAAAGGTTTACAAATCTCTACGGAGTTTGTAAACCTTTTTGGTAAAATTTCTATAAAAATCCCCCTAAAAAATGTTGGTACATGAAACGACTTTGCGCGTGCGGTACGGCGAAACCGACCGCATGGGTTACGTTTATTATGGCAATCACGCGCTTTACTTCGAGGTAGGACGCGGCGAGTTGCTTAGGCATATTGGCTATCCGTACAATATTATGGAGGCAGAAGGCGTGATATGTCCCGTAACGGCTATCGACGTGCGCTACGTCCGCCCTGCACTCTACGAAGATTTATTAGTACTCAAAACTACTATACGCCAATTGCCTACGCAATACGTTGTATTTGAGACAGAAATATATAATGAAAAGAATAAATTGATAAGTGCGGGCAAAGTCACTTTGGCTTTTGCGGACGCGCATACGCGCAAAAAATGCGACCCACCAGCGCGCCTGCTAGCTGCCTTAGCTCCTTATTTTGAGGCAGAAACTTAGGTAAAATTTATCCAAAAAATCTAAATACCGCTGTCTAAGGGCGCGTCGTCGCCAGTGTATTTTGTGGTGCTAACGCCCTCGGCTTGCGTACCTTGCCACAGACGATAAATCACTATCGCACCCACAATCGAGCCTCTAAAACTGCCCATAGCAATAGTCGTCACGACAACCAAAAGCGTGACAACCAAGCCTATCCAAAGCGGCAATTTAGTGCCGCCTCGCGCCCACCAATACAAGCCCAAAAAAGTAGTCCCGCTTACAATTAAAGGAACAATTCTAGTGGTTAGGTCGTAATCTTTGGCAAAAATATACACTAATACACCTATTAAAACCTGTAATCCGCCGTACCAAAGTAAGGCAGCAAGTGCGTTTTTGAAGGCTTCATCTTGACTGTAATTCATAGTAACTATGGTTAAGAAAAGTTTTTTTGCTAAAAATGATAGGCTTTATTGCTACTCGAAAAATCGTTTTCGGTGTAGGTTGGATTGACCACCAAGTTCAAAAACTCGTACCGTTCATACGCGCCTTTGTCGTCGTCCATTGCTTGATAGACAGGTAAATGCGTTTTTTTATCGATGTATAATACTAAGGTTTTTATAAACGCGTTCGGTATTTTGATTTTCGTACCTGCTTTTATAGTGCCAAAACCCGATAAATTATTTTTTTCTTTAATTAGATGACTGCTCAACGAGCGTCCGCGCGCAAAAGTTTCGAGCGTCATCGTTTTTTCCATCGTATAATCAACCCAGCCGAAAGCGGGATTATTCATCACTATTTTATCACATTGATAGCCGTTCCAGGTCAGCGTGCCTTCGTGTTTGTAGAATTTATCAAAATCACTGCCCATCGCCACAACGCCATTTTTCAAACTGCGCGCCAGCATATTAAAACCAATTTCATTGACGGTATAATGGTTTTTTTCGCGCATTTTGTCGCCGTAAGGACTCAAATTGATAGACACATACGGAAATCCGCCCGTGTTTATCAAGGCTTTACTCTCGTTTTGTCCTTTATTAAACAAAATTTCTAAGCCTTTGTTATCACCTGAAACGGTGTTTATATACACCGAAAACGGTGCTTCGCGATATTTTATTTCCGTTTCTACTACAATCATTTTGCCCGCTACGCGCTCCTGTTTATTCATTTTGAAGCGGAGCGACTGTACTTTCGCGCAAGCGACGAACATTTCATCTAAGATTTTACGGGTATTCGTTGTTTGCGAAAAAGCGAAAATCGGCAAAAATATTGCCGTGAAAATAGCGAAGTAAGGTTTCATATTATAAATATAAATAATGAATTGTATAAACAAAGGTAGAAAAATTATACAAAAGATTGTAAAGAAAAAATATTTTCTCGTTTTTACAACAATAAGTTTATTTCAAATAACTCACCTCTATATGAAAACGGCAGTCTATCGCACCTAATGTTTTGGCGGTAAACGGCGAAAGTAGAATATCAGGCATCGGCGAAACCGACTCGGGTATCCGACCTAAAATATTGACATAAATAGTACGCCGACTCATCGGATTATACACTTTCACGGTAGTTCCAGCAGGAATTGTGTTGTGCAAAGCAAAAAAACCAGCGTTCAGCCGCAACATAGAACGGTCTTTATTGTCCCAATATGCTACGCCTTTCTCGAGCGTTTCGCGGCGCAAAAACTTAGTTTTGAGGTACTGCATTTTGAGGCGTTCGCTACCAATCAAGGCTTTATACAAGGGCGAATTTGGGTCGATAACAGGGCGTGCAACCACTTTTGCGGTATCAGCCGAAGCGTCTAATTTGGGTACGCCCGATATAGCAATCCAACCGATGTGCAGCATTTTATTAGGCGAAACTGCATCAGTTTTTAAGCCGTTGCGGACGCGAATAGAGTCAGCAGGCACGTCCAAATACGTTTTAGCGACGCGAAATAAAGTCTCGTCCACTTTCACTTTATACAACACCCTTGTATAATTTTTCCATGCGTAAGTCTTTGGTTTTAAACGTTCTATATGGTTTTTTGTAATTGGAATATAACAAAATTGTCCAGCCGCAGCAGCCGTACCTTTTGCCATTGCAGGGTTAGCGGCTTGTATATTAGCTACCGAAACTTTATAAAATTCTGATAATTGAAATAATGTTTGTCCGCGTTTCAGGCGGTGCGCTAAATAGAGTTTACCCGTCGTTTTTGGCGGGTCGGTCGGTGTTGCGGTCAATAAAATGAGCGTATCGAATGGCGTAATGAGCGCGTTACCAAAAACCGATGGCGGCTTCGGGATAAACGACGACGGCGAAGCAGGCGCGGGCGGTCGCGGCGTTTTTGGTGTTATTAACTGCGAAAATGCTATATTTGCGCTGCAATTGAATAAAAATAAAAAAAATAAAATCCGTTGGATAGCTGTACAGCGCATTCGAATAGTAAAAATTGATGAATAAAAATTTAAGTTTTGAGATTGCAAAATTATAGTATTTTATTCATATAAACAATTTTTTGTTTTATAAAATTAAACCTATTCGTTGCAATAAAATCAATTTGTTTTATCTATTTAATTGCAAATCAATATATTATACATTAAATATATTTAAAATACTACACATTATTATGAAAATAATTGGCATCATACCTGCGCGCTACGGCAGCACGCGGTTTCCAGGCAAACCCTTAGCGATGCTCGGCGAAAAAACGATGATACAGCGCGTATATGAACAGGCGTGCCGCGCCGATTGCCTCGCGGAGGTGATAGTAGCGACCGACGATGAGCGCATTGCGGCAGCCGTTCGCGGCTTCGGCGGAACGGTTGCGATGACCTCAACCGACTGCGCAAACGGTACAGAACGATGCGCCGAAGTACTCGCCAGTCTTCCTGCCGAATTAGCGCAAAGCATTGATATTGTGGTGAATATACAAGGCGATGAGCCGTTTATTCACCCCGAACAAATCGCGCAATTAGCCGATATTTTGGTGCAGGGCGAGCGGTTTGACATCGCTACATTGGTACGAAAAATCAGCAATTCGGAGCTTTTGTTTAATCCGAACTGCGTAAAAGCGGTCGTTGCCGAAAGCAAAAATACAAACGGTAATCAAAGCGAAAATAAGTACGGCAGCGCGCTGTATTTTTCGCGACAGCCGCTTCCGTTTGTGCGCGGCGCGGACGCGAGCGATTGGCTGCAACACGCCGATTTTTACCAACATATCGGTTTGTACGCCTACCGTGCGGCGCACCTTGCGCGCCTCGCCGCCCTCTCTCCTACTGCTTTGGAACGCGCCGAAAGTTTGGAGCAGTTGCGTTGGCTCGAGCATGGTTTCGCTATCGGAACGGCGGTGACTGCGCACGAAACGGTCGGTATCGACACGCCCGAAGACTTGATTGCGGCGTTGAAATTCTTAAAATAATTATATTTTAATTATAAAAGAAAATATTGACGTAGTAAAAATAAAATGTTTTATTCCTCTTGTTCTTTTTTCTTGATAAAAAAGAACCGAAAAATCAAGACTTATTAGACTTGTCAGGCTACTCTTCGCATAAAAAGGGAACACAGCTCAAACTTCATGTGGCGAAATTGCCACATCTTCGAACAGTGCGCTGTTTATCACCTTTTTACGCTTCGTTCCCGCCGACAATTCTAATAGGTCAGTCACCCACCCCGAAGCTATCGACTTCATTATCATTTTCGAAAGACGATAACGCTTTAAATTTATTGCCCTGATACAACATGAATGTTACACAAGGCAAATAATGATAATCAAAAAAAGAAAATATTGACGTAGTAAAAATATCGCAAATTAAATAATTTTACAAAAAAAGCACACCTTATATATAAGGTGTGCTTTTTGCTAAACATTTTGCTAAACATCAGAATTACCATTTATCGGTTTGCAAATCGGGCGCAGTGTCTAACGCTTTTCGGAATTTGACCCATGTTGCCATCAAGCCGTCGTTGCTTTCGCCGCCCGAAGCGTTGCGGTGTCCGCCGCCGCCAAAATTACGCGACGAAAATTCCTGCACATTAAAGCTGCCTTTCGAGCGCATCGACAGGCGAACGACGGTTTTTTGGTCGGTTATCAGCACCGCAAACTTCACATTTGCCATGCGCAGCATATTATTGACAATGCCCTCAGTGTCGCCGCGCTGTATATCGAGCGTCTGATAATCGTTTTGCGTCAGCATAACGACGGCAGTATGGTATTTTTCGAGAACGAACATCGCTTGCGACAGCGCGTAACCCAAAATACGCAACCGTTTTTCGCTATCATTATTGAACACATTATTATACAATAAAGTGTAGTCGATAGGAAATGCCTCTTGCAACTGCGCGGCGGTACGAAATAGTTTGGGCGAAGTAGCATAACTAAAACAACCCGTATCGGTATAAATACCTGTAAATAAGCAAGTTATAATCCGTTCGTTGAGCTTGTCGGTGTCGCCCAAATTGACTATAAAATCATGCACCAACTCGCACGCCGAGCTCGCTGACACTTCAGAAAGTACCTCGTCGGCAAAATCTTTTGGGTCGATGTGGTGGTCAATGAGTAGTTTTGGTGCGGTCGCTTTCGCTATCCACACGCCGAGCGCGTCAATGCGTTGCAAGTCATTGAAGTCCAGACAGATGATGAGTTCGGCGGCAGCCACAATACTTTTGCCGTAATTTACGCCGTGTTCTTTCGATTTCATCGACGGCACAATGATTTTATCTGCGTCGGGCAACCACGCCAAAAACGGCGGAAAATCGGTCGGAAACATGACCGTACAGTTGTGTCCGAGCGCGTCTAAATAGTGCTTCATGCCCAGCGACGAGCCGATAGCGTCGCCGTCAGGGTTTTTGTGCGAAGTAATAACGATGTTTTTTGGCGTAGCCAGCCATTCTTTTACGCGGTTGTAGTTCATGTTGCAAAGGTAAGAAAAATACGGCTTTTTGGAAGTAGAAATTGTAAAATTTAAAATTTGTTTGGCAAAACAAAAAGCCCTACTTTTGACCAATAAATTATAACCGTTTTCACCCCTGATTTTTAGTCTAAAATTTAGAAATGTATTTTCGTATTAATAAAAAAATTATATTTATTTTATTGACAATCATTTTACTGTCTAATAGTAGTTGCAAAACCGTTCGCATCATACGCGAGGTATTTTTGCCAAAAGAAACCGATTATAAAGTGTTTCCGTACCGAACTATCGAGCGTGATACGGTAGCGCATATTTTTCCTGTTATTCGCCGCGAAGCTGTAGATATTGGTCGGCGCATTTTATTAGATAACCGCCCAGTCACGCCGTCGGCGGAGACGCTCGATATTTTTAGCAAAAAGCATAAAAATATGGCTTTTATCATTCTGCGGAACGACAGTATTTTGTACGAAACCTACCGAAAAGGTATGAATGAAGCTACCACGATGACCAGTTTTTCGGCTGCAAAAGCGTTTGTGAGTACGCTCGTAGGCATTGCGATAAGCGAAAAATACATCGGCAGTGAGCAAGATTATATCACTAAATACTTGCCCGAACTGCACAATAAAGGCTACGACAGCATCAGAATAGAGCATTTATTGAACCATACTTCGGGTATTCGATACGACCCAGGGCTGTTTACGACCAACGGAAATTATGATTTTTACTGGCGCAGAAACCTCCGCGAGCATACTTTTCACTTAGCAGTAGAGAACAAACCTGGCGTTAAATTTAGGTATTTGAATGTGAATACGCAGCTTTTGGGCTTGATTATAGAGCG
>JAYWGJ010000137.1:0-7640 GCA_043778315.1 Saprospiraceae bacterium
GCAGCATTTTTGGAAAATGTTAAATATTCAATTTCTTTCATCTCAAAAAATTGTAATATTCTTTTTTTGAACGCTGGAGAAGTATCACAATAAAATCCATTGTAACCATCTATTACATATCTATTATTTTCCAATAGGTTGGTAGAAAGAACAGGCACTCCATTATTCATATATTGTTTTGCCTTAATTCCTGATTTTGATAGTTGTATCTCGTCTTCAATTAATGTTGCAATGCCTATATCAAATTTCACAATTTCATTTTGTAAATATAACTCGTCATTCCAATTAATATTTGTTGGTATTTCTATTTTGATATTGAAGTGATTTTTGAAATATTCATTAATCAAATCAATGTCTGTCAAGTCCATAATTCCGAGTATCACAAGTTTAAAATCAAAGTTTAATTCGAGTAAAGCAGGGAACAATAAATTAATTAATCCCTCTTTGTGTCGCCCCTCAAATCCACCTATCCAACCAACAACAAAATCCTTATTTTTTCTCGCTTTTCTGATATTGAGGTCAATTATTGGAGAGGTGACGTGGAATATATTTGAATTGTATTTGAATAAATATTTACAAATCTCCTCGCTTCCTGATGATATTTTATCACAATTTCTAACAAAGTAAAGCAGGTGCGCAGATTCGGCATACAAATAATCAGAATCATCTAAATCATAAATGGTGTTTTCTGTTTGAACCTTTACCAAAAGTTTTAAAAGCGTTGAGTAAATAAAATTGGATTGCACTCTTTGAATAACTATCAATGAATCATTTTTTCTAAATAAAAGCGCGGCAATATATGCTTTAAGAAAAAGAGCAATTTGGTCAAATTTATAACCTGGAATAACCAAATAGCTATTTATGGAGTATTTAGCTTTGAAAAAATCTAACGGATATTTTGCTCTATATCTCACACTCGGCGAGTCAAGGTTGTAGTAGGCAAACCAATAAATAAATTTGATTTTTTTTGTGTTCATATACTTGAAGAACTAACAGTTTGATGAAAGATTGCAAGCCTATATATCAGCCGTTTTTGTTGGTTTATTTGGAATAACATACGCGCACCATCGCCGTATCACACAAAGTTAAGCTATTTTTTATAACGAAAAAATATTTTTTCATTCAATACTTATTATCAAATAAGAATGATTATCTTTGCTTAATAAATATTATTACAGAATAATTATCAAATAATATTAATTATTAAATAAGAATAATTATTAACTAATAATAATTACCTTTACGGAATAATTATCAAACAATAATAACGTGAACCAAAATTACACAGAGCGGCTACATGCCGCAGGGCTGAAAGTAACGCCGCAGCGCATCGCTATTTTTGAGGCGGTGATAGGCTTAGGCGGACACCCGACGGCGGACGAAATCGCGGCGGCAATCAAAGCGACGCACCCGAGCATCTCGGTAGGCACGGTGTACAAAGTACTCGATACGTTGGTGCAAAACCAACTCCTACACAAAGTAAAAACCGAGCAAGACCCGATGCGCTACGACCCTATCGTGGCAGCGCACCATCATTTGTATTGCGTAGAAACGGCGCGCATCGAGGATTTTGTAGATGAGGAACTCAACGACTTGATTAGTAAGTATTTCAAAAAAAATAAGATAAAAAACTTTAAAATTCAAGATATACAACTACAAATAACGGGCAAATTTAGGAATATATAAATCCTAAATAACGTCCTAAAACCAAATAATTTATCAGTATGGATACTACAAACAGTGGCGGTAAATGTCCCGTCAATCACGGACAGCCGCACCCGCCGATGAGCAGCAAAGGCACATCGATTAACGACTGGTGGCCTAATCGCCTCAACCTAAGCGTGTTGCGACAACACTCCGCGCTCTCCAACCCGATGGGTGACGATTTTGATTACGCCGAAGCGTTCAAAGATTTAGACCTCGCCGCCCTCAAAACCGACATCTGCGAACTGATGACAACTTCGCAAGACTGGTGGCCCGCCGACTACGGTCACTACGGTCCGCTCTTTATCCGCATGGCTTGGCACAGCGCAGGGACGTACCGCACCTACGACGGCAGAGGTGGCGCAGGCACGGGCAATCAACGCTTCGCGCCTATCAATAGCTGGCCCGACAACGGCAACTTGGACAAGGCACGATTGCTGCTTTGGCCCGTAAAGCAGAAGTACGGCAGAAAAATATCGTGGGCGGATTTGATGATATTGGCAGGCAACTGCGCCTTAGAATCTATGGGTTTCAAAACCTTTGGCTTCGCGGGCGGTCGCCCCGACATCTGGGAACCCGAGCAAGATATAGACTGGGGCAGAGAGACCGAATGGCTCGCGAACAACCGATATAGCGGCGACCGCGAACTCGACAACCCGTTGGCAGCCGTGCAAATGGGCTTGATATATGTGAACCCGCAAGGACCCGACGGCAACCCCGACCCTCTGGCTTCGGCGCGGGACGTGCGCGAAACTTTTGCGCGTATGGCGATGAACGACGAGGAAACCGTGGCTTTGGTGGCTGGCGGACACACTTTTGGTAAGGCGCACGGCGCGGCGAGCGAGGACTACAAAGGGCTCGAACCCGAAGGCGCGAGCATAGAGGAGCAAGGCACGGGCTGGAATAGCGGCTTCGGGACGGGCAGAGGTGGCGACACTATCACGAGCGGACTCGAGGGCGCGTGGAAGCCAAACCCGACGACTTGGGACAACGGCTACTTGGAAACGCTCTTTAAATATGATTGGCAACTCACTAAAAGCCCTGCGGGCGCGCATCAGTGGATACCGACCGACGCGGCAGCCGCTACCTTAGTGGAAGATGCGCACGACGCGAACAAGCGACACGCGCCGATAATGACGACGGCGGATATGGCGATGCGTATGGACCCTGATTACGAACGTGTTTCGCGTAAATTTTTGACTGATTTTGATGCTTTCGCCGATGCTTTCGCTCGTGCGTGGTACAAACTGACGCATAGAGATATGGGTCCGCGTGCGCGGTATTTGGGCGCGGAAGTCCCGTCGGAAGTCTTGATTTGGCAAGACCCGATACCTGCCGTGACGCACGAATTGGTGAACGATTTAGATGTAGCTATGCTAAAAAGTAAATTGTTCAGTTCGGGCTTGACGGTCTCCGAACTCGTGGGTACGGCGTGGGCTTCGGCGGCTTCGTTTCGCGGGTCGGACAAACGCGGCGGCGCAAACGGCGCGCGCATTCGTTTAGCACCGCAAAATCAGTGGGCGGTGAACAATCCTCCGCAATTGAAAAAGGTGTTGCAGTGTTTAGAAGCGATACAAACCGAATTTAATACCGCGCAAAGCGGCAATAAACGAATATCGTTAGCTGACCTCATCGTTTTGGGTGGCGCAGCAGGTATAGAAAAAGCAGCGCGTAACGCTAATCATTTTATCACAGTGCCGTTCACGGCAGGCAGAAATGACGCGACGCAAGCGGATACCGATATTGCTTCTTTTGGCGTATTAGAACCGCATTCAGACGGGTTCAGAAACTATAAAAGCGCCGCGCTCGCGGCTACGCCTGCCGAGGTTTTGCTCGTAGATAAAGCGCAATTGCTCACGCTCACGGCAGTCGAAATGACGGTTTTGGTGGGCGGAATGCGCGTACTCGATACGAATTACAACGGTTCGCAACAAGGCGTTTTGACGAGCCGTCCCGAGACTTTGTCGAACGACTTTTTTATCAATTTGCTCAATTTGGGTACGACCTGGAAAGCGGCATCGAGCGCAGGCGACGTGTTTGAAGGTGCTGACCGCGCTACGGGTCGCGTGAAATGGACGGCTACGCGAGCCGACTTGATTTTTGGCTCAAACTCGGAACTACGCGCCGTAGCGGAGGTGTATGCTTGCGCGGATAGCGGCAAAAAATTCATCAGAGATTTTGTCGCCGCTTGGAACAAAGTAATGAATTTGGACAGATTTTAAAGCTGTTTTAAGTTATTTTGCTTGTTTTAGCGACAAGCAAAAGGTATTTTTATAACAAAAAACAAGGAAAGCGTAAATCTTAGGTCAGACAACCTAAGTTTTACGCTTTTCTTATCTAAACCGCGTTCGTCTTTTTATTCTTTATGTTTTGCAATGATTTGTTGTACTTCTTGTTCCGTTTTTTTTGCGGAAATGGCAATAATTGCAATAGAAATTCCGTTGCGATGTAAATTTAAAATCATTTCTTCTTTTTCAAACTTGGCTTCGGCTTTTCCTTCGGCTTTGCCTTCGGCTTTTCCTTCCGT
The DNA here is from genome assembly GCA_043778315.1 of Saprospiraceae bacterium. Taxonomy (GTDB): domain Bacteria; phylum Bacteroidota; class Bacteroidia; order Chitinophagales; family Saprospiraceae; genus JBEEMU01. Next base: position 4,232 of record JAYWGJ010000137.1, read on the forward strand.
CCTTCCTTTGTATTCCACTATTGAAAACGTGGCTTTCCGCATTTCGTGAATTTTTGCGTCGGCTAATTGCTGTGGAGTCAAATTATCGATATTGGCTAATTTTGCGGCTTTCACAATAGCAGATTTGCGGGTATTAATTTGAGGATTTTCAGGGTTTTTCATCGATTGCGTAATCAAATCTGCCCAATCCATGATACTTTTTGGCGTATCATTGTCCACATAAGTTGTATTGACTATCAACATTTTGTGACTGTTCATCACACGCACGTCTCCTTTCAGCGTTCGCGGATTAGCATCAGTTACTAAAACGTCATCTTTTATAGGTGTACCCTCTTTTTCGCTAATTCGGTAGGCAGAAGTGATGACCACGATAATATACACTTCTTTCGCATAAGCATCTCCGTAGGAGTGACATATCGATCATTTTTTTACCAGTATATCATGTCTAACGGCATTTTACTGATATTTCTGTAATATACCGCAAAACCAAATATAAATCCAATTCAAGCCATTTTCAAAGGGTTTTAAATTGGTTTGCAATTCAAAATGTAAAAAGCAAAAAAAACGGACTGCTGCAACTTATGCAACAATCCGTTTTTTTGTGCCTATACAGTCGGTTTAGTAGGGCGTGTAGGTTTCTTTTTCTTGTCTTCGCGGACACCGCCCGTCTTTTCGTACTCAGGTGAGTTTTTGCCGTAAATAGCACCAACACCTGCGAGCATACGGTCTGAAAGGTCTTTTAATGCCTTTTCATTGGTGTTTAAAGCCGTTAAATCGGCATCTAAACCTGCTAATTTGGCGTTGTAGTAATTCAAATCGCTGCGAAATTTGCCGATTTCAGCTTCACAAGAAGCTACTGACAAATTGTTCCCCATAACTAAATTAGGCTCAATTGTTTTGATTTGCGTTAAACGCAAGGTCACATCTTAGTAATGCGTGTAATGCTTTTTGAAGCGCATCATTTATATTCTAAATTCCTTAGCATCTGTTGCGATTTAGAAAGAAATATCTCCTTATTTTGGCTTTGTAGCCGTTCATCTCATCGAAGATAAGATTTTTTACCTAAACAAAAATAGTTTAAAAGCTATTGCCTGTAAACTCTGTAGCCTCTACAAAATAGGGTAGCAGCTACGTTTAAACTATTTTTATTGTTCCTGATAGCTACAATTAATTTTGAATATTTAATATATTATAATTATATGTTTTTGTACCTTTGAGATACGGGAAGTCACATTGTGGCAACTTACAAATCAATCTTTACCCATGCAAATCTATATTCTAAACGGACCGAATCTCAATCTGCTCGGCATACGCGAACCCGAAACCTACGGACACGAGGGCTTTGAGGCGTATTTGGCAGCTTTGCGTGCTGCTTTTCCGTCAGCGCAAATTCATTATTACCAAACTAATATAGAGGGCGCGCTGATAGATAAACTGCACGAAATCGGTTTTTCGGCAGACGGTATTTTGCTAAACGCAGGCGGCTATACGCATACCTCTGTGGCTTTGCGTGATGCGGTAGTGGCTATCGCTACGCCCGTCGTGGAGGTGCATATCAGCAACATTTATGCTCGCGAGACTTTTCGGCATACCTCGCTGCTCGCGGCGGTTTGTAGAGGGAGCATTTCCGGTTTTGGCTTGCGCGGTTACGAACTGGGGCTACATTTTCTGACAAAGCGGTAAGCTGTAAACTATAAGCTGTAAACTTTTGACCGTTAGGGAGGTACTTTTGGCTGTAAGCTGTAAGCGGTAGGCTGTAAACTTTTGACCGTTAGGGAGGTACTCTCGACTGTAAGCTGTAAGCCGTAAACTTTTGACCTTTGGAGGGAAATAATAGGCTGTAAGCTATAAACTTTTGACCGTTAGGGAGAAACAATAAGCTGTAAACAATAAGCAATAAACTTCTTTGACCGTTATATCTTGTAAAAAACAATAAGCTGTAAACAATAAGCAATAAACTTTTTTGACCGTTATATCTTGTAAAAAATAATAAGCTGTAAATCATAAGCAATAAGCTTTTTGACTTTCGCGAGCATGGTTTATTGCTTACAGTTTATAGTTCAATGTTTAAACTTAAAAAAAATGATAAAAAACAACCTTACTTTACTACTTTTAGTACTTATCATGCGCCTCACATTCGCGCAAAACGCGGCTACGCCGATACAACACCTCTGCCCTACGCATTGGTGGGCAGGTATGCAAAACGAAAGCCTCGGGGTGTTGGTACACGCCAAAGACATTGCGCAGTATTCACCTAAAATGAAATCATATAAAGGTGTAAAATTAAAAGATGTGGTGCGCACCGAAAACCCTAATTATGTCTTCTTGGAGTTGCGAATAAGCAAAAAAGCCGCCGCAGGCAAGCTGCATTTTGATTTTACGAATACAAAAAATACGCCTATCAACCTCGACTACGAGCTAAAAGCGCGCAAAACAGGCGATAAAAACCGCATTCAGGGCTTGACAGCTGCCGATTTTATTTATTTGTTGATGCCCGACCGTTTCGCCAACGGCGACAAAAATAATGATATTGTGAACACCATGAACGATACGCGCCTACGTCGCGACTCGGGCTTTGTGCGGCACGGCGGCGACCTGCAAGGCGTGATAAACCACCTCGATTACCTTAAAGACTTGGGCGTGACTGCGCTTTGGATGACCCCCGTATTTGAGAACAACCAACCTTTTGAGAGCTATCACGGCTACGCTTTTACCGACCACTATAAGGTTGATGCGCGCTTAGGCACAAACGATTTGTACCAAAAATTAGTGGATAATGCGCACGGCAAGGGCTTGAAAATTGTGACCGATTTGGTGCATAACCACATCGGCAATAAACATTGGTTGTACCAAGATTTACCTGCCAAGTCGTGGGTGCATCAGTGGAGCGAGTTTACGCGCACCACTTACCGCGCTACCACTTTGATGGACCCTTACGGGAGTAGAAAAGAGCAGCTACAGATGACAGACGGCTGGTTTGATAAACACATGCCTGACCTCGACCAAAACAATCCACAAGTAGCTAACTACCTCATTCAGAACAATATATGGTGGATAGAGGAGTTTGGTGTAGATGCCTTTCGGGTAGATACTTACGCCTATCCCGACCAAAATTTTATGGGCAATTGGGCGGCAGCCATACTCAGAGAATATCCGAAATTCGGTATTTTTGGCGAGACATGGGTGCAAGGTATCGGCGTACAGGCGTTTTTTGCTAAGAATAATATTGCAGCTAATGCAGCAAAAAATATAAGTGGTTTACCCAAAAACAACAGCCAAACCTCGCAGTTGCCGGGCGTAACCGATTTTCAACTCTACTACGCAATACAGGAGGCACTCAATAAAGAAATGGGCTGGACGGAAGGCATACAACAGATTTACCATACGCTCGCGGTGGATTATATTTATG
>JAYWGJ010000138.1:0-2784 GCA_043778315.1 Saprospiraceae bacterium
GGAGTTTTCGATGGAACGCGCCTTTTATTGGTCGCCTGACGGCAGCAAAATAGCGTTTTTGCGCTTCGACGAAACCGCCGTAAAAGAGTTTACGCTCACCAACTACGACCAACAACTCTATCCCGTTTGGTCGAGTTTCAAATACCCGAAAGCAGGCGAAAAAAATGCAACCGTGACTTGTCACATTATTGACGTAGCGAGTGGTAAAATATCGAAGTTGGACGTACCTGCCGATATCGCTAAAAACGAGCATTATATACCCAAAATACAATGGACAAAAGACCCGTCCAAACTGATTTTGATGACGCTCAACCGCCACCAAAACGACCTCAATACTTGGGTAATTGATGTAAATACGAATAAAAATACGCTTTTATTCAACGAAAAAAGCAAATCTTATGTAGATGTTGCACCAGGAACGGAAGTTCGCGACAATATGAAATTCACGAACGACGGCAAAAATTTCCTTTGGTTGAGCGAAGCGGACGGCTATTTTCATATTTATAAATATGATATGAATGGCAAATCTGTACAACTCACAAAAGGTAAATACGATGTCACAAAAATATACGGTATCGACGAAAAAAACGGCTTAATATATTACCAAGCCGCGCAAGAGTCGCCGATGCAACGCGAAATTTATACGGTGAGTTTGGAGGGTAAAAAAAACAAAAAAATCACGACCGAAAAAGGTTGGAATGATGCAGAGTTTAGCAAAACATTCGAGTTTTATATCTTAAAACATTCGACTATAAACAGTCCGAACGCAATTACGGTGATGAATGCGGCAGGTAAAAAGCTCCGCGATATAGAGTTAAACGCCGCTTTGCGTGCAAAAATGACGGATTATAAAGTGCAACCGATTGAGTTTTTTGATTTCAAAACGTCCGAAGGCGTGAGCCTAAATGCGTGGATGATGAAACCTGTCGGCTTCGATAAAACCAAAAAATATCCCGTTTTGATGCACGTTTACGGCGGGCCGAACTCGCAACAAGTGACCGATAAATGGGAGTCGTTCGATTATTGGTGGTATCAAATGTTGGCGCAGCAAGGCTATGTAGTTGTTACCGTCGATGGGCGCGGAACGGGTGCGCGTGGCAACGAATTTAAAGCCGTCACCTACAATCAACTCGGCAAATTGGAGTGCGCCGACCAAATAGAAGGCGCGAAATACTTAGGGAAATTGCCGTATATTGACGCTACTCGGATTGGTATTTGGGGTTGGTCGTTTGGCGGATATATGTCGCTTTTAGCGATTTTGAAAGGCAACGACGTGTTCAAAACCGCTATCGCGGTCGCGCCCGTGACCAATTGGAAATGGTATGATAGCATTTATACGGAGCGATTTTTGACGACACCCGAAGAAAATAAAACGGGCTACGAAGAAAATTCGCCGATTAATTTTGCAGACCGCCTCAAAGGAAATTTGCTGCTCGTAGCAGGCGACGCGGACGATAATGTGCATTATCAAAACTCGGCAGAAATGGCGACCGCGCTATTAGAAGCAAACAAGCAATTTCAGTTTTTTGCTTACCCAAATAAAAATCACAGCATCACGGGCGGCAACGCACGGGCGCATTTGTATAATATGATGACGAATTTTTTGAAAGAAAAATTGTAAAGGTTGATTGGTACAATCGCAAATTTTTTTAAACGACACGCTCGTTTGCGAAGCCTCCGAGGCTTCGTAAACGTTAAGCATACAGTCCCTGTTAAATATTAAGTTTTGACAATATAAAAAAGAATAATTACAGTGTATGTTTTAAATTAGGCAGGTTATCGAGAACGAAAAAAATAGTTAGAACGTAGCTGCTACCCTCCTAAAATGGAGGAGGCTGAGAGAAGCTCGCATAGGTTTAATCTATCTTTTGAGTGCAGATAAATAATCACGCCCAATTTATTTCAGCTACTTAAAAAAATAAATGACCATCTACCTATTGTTTTTTAGCTATGACTATCAACCACGTTGCTCTATTAGATTTACAATACCTGCCGCCCGCCGACTTAGTGCGCAACATTAGCGGCTATACCGAGCTACGCATGGAGCAACACGACCATTATCAGAAAGGCAGTTTTCGCAATCGATGCTGTATTTTGGGTAGCAACGGAGTGATAAACCTCTCCGTACCGCTTCGCAAAGGCAAGCATCAGCAGCAGCCAATGCAAGAAGTGCGCATCGCAAACGACACCGCCTGGCAACGGCAACACTTCCGCACGCTGCGCGCCGCGTACGGCTCTGCGCCGTTTTGGGAACACTACGCCGACCGCCTCGAGCCACTTTTCGCGACCGAGTACGACTTGCTTGCCGATTGGAATATGGATTTGTGGCAAACCCTAAAAAAAATACTCAAATGGGACGACGTGCAGCTTACGCGAACCGAAAACTACGAAGCGGTTTTAGCAGATGGAATTAATGATTTTCGTGAACAATTTGTGCCCAAAAATAATAGACCCTCGAATAGTCACTCTCCTACCCTTCCGTACCCGCAAGTGTTCGCCGACCGCTTCGGTTTTGTGCCGAATCTGAGCGCAATAGACGCTTTATTTTGCTGTGGCGCAAATTATTTTACTACCCATAAATAAGCTAAACTATTGATAATCAAACTATAATATTTTTATTAAAAAAAATATTTAAGAAAAAATGCAATTTGATTTTGTAAAGCGAAATCCTTACCATACCTTTGCGAGTGGAGAGTTGGCAGAGTGGTCTATCGCGTCGGTCTTGAAAACCGAAGACTTCACGGTCCGGGGGTTCGAATCCCTCACTCTCCGCGCCAATAGTGA
>JAYWGJ010000139.1:0-2781 GCA_043778315.1 Saprospiraceae bacterium
AGAACTTTTTAGTTAATTCTGTACAGCCTAGTACTGAATATTGCCACGCAGAATCTGCTTCGCCAGTTCGCGTTGCTCGTGCTGAGTCAAAACAAGGCAAATTGGAGGCTGAACAAGCAAAAGCGATACTAAATCGCTTATGCGAAGTGAACGCACGAGGTGCTGCCTAGCATCGTAACAAAACCCGCGCGAAGCGAACTGGCGAAGCAAATCTAACGCGGTTTTGGCTCAAAAGGCAAGTGGGCATACAGTACCTTATTTTGGACGCGTTTCTAAATATGCGTTATCACTACCTTTGGTATTGGTAAGGTTATTTTTTGGTTGTTACGCAAGTAAAAAACTGCCTCAGCCGATATATCGACAGAGGCAGTTTTTTATTTACTCGCAAAATGGTAATAAACGCATCACTATAAAGGCCATGACCACCACACAACGTACTCAACTCCGCATACAATTACCGCCAACCACTTTTCGTAAGATACCGCTGAATTGAACCTACTCCTTGCAGAATAAACGACTTAACCGGTATAGATATTGCGCCACCATCACCGACTCTAACTCTTTTACTTTGGCGCGTATCGCCGTCAATGCGTCCTGCTCCTCGATGTTCATGATTACGATTTTATGAGTGAACAGATGTATTTTTTCCTATTTCCGAAGCCAGCCTTATATCGTTGCCTAACCGTAGATGTCATACTTTTTTTGCGCGCCACCAACACTCAGCCGATTTTTTTCCATGTCACGAATAACCGTTAATTTGAACGCTTCACTGTAACGTACACTACTACGCCCTGTTACATCTTTTCCCCATTTAAAAATTGTTCAAATGTAGGGCTTTTTATTAAGGCAGGATTCAAGGAATTATCTGTTATCTGTTCACTACTACCGCAGTATCGTCAAATTCCCTTTGTACAGCGTCTTCGCCGTCACCGTCGAGTTTATTTTAATCGTATAATAATACGTCCCGTCGGGTAACGGCAAACCGTTATAGTCGGCGTTCCAGCCACCTGAATAGTTCTCGGCAGAGAACACCACCTGTCCCCAACGGTTAAATACCTGCACGTTATTCAAGAAGTATTGCAGACAACCGATGTCCCAAGTATCGTTTTTACCATCGCCGTTCGGCGTGATGCCTTCGCTTTGTCCCAAACAAGCGAGCGCGTCCTCGAGCGTCACTTGTACTTGGTCGCTTGCGGTACAGCCGTTTTGGTCGGTCACGGTAATCGTATAAGTGGTGGTTGCTTGTATCTGCGCTGTCGGATTAGGTATATTTCTAATGCCGTTGGTGAGTTCGGGCGCATTATTCCAAAGATAAGTCCATTGCGAATTTATCGCCGCATCTAACTGAAATTGCTGACCAGGATACGCTACTATATCCGCGCCTGCATTTGCAGCAGGCACAGCGTTTTCAAGGGCAGCGAAAGTAGCCGTATTCTTACAACCCTTCGCGTTCGTCACCGTCACCGTATAGGTGCCACCAATTGTGATAGTTTTGATAGGTTGCGTACCGCCACTTGTCCAGTCATAGCGCGTAAAGCCGTTTGTCGCTTCTAGCATCAACGATTTACCTGCGCAAAACTCGCTCTTAGGCGCGTTAATCGCTACCGTAGGTAAGTTGTTTTGCACAATATTTATGGTCGCCGTTGCCGTACAGCCCTGCCCGTTCGAGGCTTGCACCGTATATACACCGCCTGCATTCACCGTGATATTCGGAATACTTTGCGTCGTACTCCAAGAGTAGCCGTTTAAGCCGCTTGTTGCCGTAAGGCTCACATTACCGCCTGCACAAAACTCCGTTGCTGACGGCGTGATGCTAATAATCGGCGCAGGAAATAGCGTAATGCTAATCGCCGCCGAACCCGTACAGCCTGCCGCGTTCGTCACCGAAACCACATAACTGCCTTGTGTAGCAATACTTTGTGTTTGGCTCGTGCCAATCTGCACACCTGCATTCAACCATTGATAGCTGCTATATCCTGCACCTGCGTCCAAAGTCGCGGTCGCGCCACCACACACAAAACTATTACCCGAAATAGACGGTACAGGCGTTTGCGCTTGATTAACTTGTATGTTTGTAGAAGCCGTACAGCCTGCCGCGTTCGTCACTATCACCGTGTATGCACCTGCGATGCCCGTAGTGAGTGCCGCCGTATTGCTGCCTTGCGCGCCTTGCCATAAGTAGCTCGTGCCACCCGTTGCAGTAAGCGTCGTGGTCTGCCCAGGACAAAACGCTCCGAAGCCTGCGATTAAACCGTTCACTGTTATTGTCGGATTTACCGCCGCTTGCACATTGCGCGAAGCCGAAGCCGTACAGCCTGCTGCGTTCGTCACCGTTACCGTATAGTTGCCGCTTGTAGTGACTGTAAGGGCTGCCGTAGTCGTTGTATTATCCGACCAAAGGTAAGTGTTGCCGCCGCTCGCGGTGAGCGTCACACCTGTACTACCACAAACCGTAGTAGTCGGCTGATTGCTTGTAATAGCTGCCGTAGGTAAAGCGTTTTGCGTGACCGCAATACTCACAGAAGCCGTACAAGTATTCGCATCTGTCACCGTAACGGTGTATGTTCCGCTTGCGCTAATAGCGTTCGTTGCAGTAGTTGTGGCGTTACTCCATGCGTAGGTATTTCCGCCGTTAGCGGTAAGCGTCGTACCTGCGTTGCCGCAATACGCGCTCGCACCCGTGATAGTCGCCGTAGGCGCAATCGCCGCCGCTACTACCACCGTTGCCGTACCTGTACAGCCGCTCGCATTCGTGACAATCACGGTATAAGTCGCCGCGCT
>JAYWGJ010000140.1:0-2769 GCA_043778315.1 Saprospiraceae bacterium
ACGTTCGGACCCGTCACAAACATATACGACGTGTTTTCTACCATAATCGTAAAATCGGTCATCGCGGGGCTGTACACCGCGCCGCCTGCGCAGGGTCCCATAATCGCAGAAATCTGCGGCACTACGCCAGACGACTGCACATTGCGATAAAAAATATCAGCGTAGCCGCCCAACGACTGTACGCCTTCTTGTATGCGTGCGCCGCCGCTATCGTTCAAACCAATCACGGGCGCGCCATTTTTCAGGGCTAAATCCATGATTTTGCATATTTTTTCGGCGTGTGTTTCGGAGAGCGAGCCACCAAAAACGGTGAAATCTTGTGCAAAAACATACACCGTTCTACCCGAAACCGTGCCGTAACCCGTTACTACGCCGTCGCCGTAATAGAGGTCGTCGGGCATACCGAAATCGGTGCAGCGATGCGTGACGAGCATACCAATCTCCTCGAACGAGCCTGCGTCCATAAGTACACTGATGCGCTCCCGCGCCGTGAGTTTGCCTTTTTTATGTTGCGCCGCTACGCGCTTGTCGCCGCCACCTTGTAGTGCCCGTTGCTCTAAGGCTTCTAGTTGTTTGAGTTTATTGTGCATTATTATTGGTTGATTATCAGGTAGTTGGGATTATTGAGGTAATATTGTTTTTTTAGATAACGTGACCCGAAACCAAAACCCATTTGAGTATAATTCTGGTTTTGCCAATTCCTGTTGTTGCATTAAGCTAAAAATCCTTTTCATGCCTTCTCCAAGCTCACGCATTAAATTATTTTCTTTCAAAACCCTTGCAATAAGCGAATTTCGCGACTCGTGCGAACCCTCCAATTGATTTAAGTTTTGGATAGAAAGCGTAGAAAGTAACGCACCTGGATTTTTTATTTCCATTCTATCGTCAAAAATAAATATTTCAATCGCGTTTGTAATACTATAATCTCGGTGCGCAATTGCGTTCAAAATTGCCTCTCTTACAGCATCTTCTGGATAAATATATTTTTGCTCAAATTGTGCGTTTGCGCCAAATACCGTTTTGTAAGCGAGCATAGAGCGTAAATGTTCCCACGATTTTATAACTAAATCTAAAATATTTCCTTTTACGATGTCGTCGCTAATCACATTATATTTTTCTCCTGCCTCTAATGTATTGCCATTTACTTTCAAAAATCGTACTTGACTTCGCGGATGCCATCTATCTATATCGGTTGCGAAAAGCAACAAAGCGGCTCGTTTTAGTCGCAATCCATTTTGGGCGTATTCGGCTAATCCAATTTGTTGCAAATACCGCTCCACGCTCAATCCTTTAATGTATTGGTCTGCAATACTTTGCAGCAGCTTTACATCTAAATCCGTCACTATTGCGCCATCTACAAACTGGCTATCGTATTCTCTTGATTTTATTTCTTGTCGTTCAAACTGGATTTCGTGAACAGAAGCGGGCATTGTAGATTTATCTTTCCGCTGAACGCATCTGCCGTCGGGCAGTTGGTAAATCATTGTTGTACCCTTATTTACTGAAAAATATAAAACTGTTTTATGGTCTAAAACCAATTTATTGGCATTATTTAAGGGCAGTTGCTGGTTTTGATAAACGTGGGTGCGGACAGCGTTGAGCATCATATCTATATCGTTTTCCGAATGTGGAATACCCGTAATTGTTCCGTCATCTTCTACACCAATCAAAATCGCGCCTCCGTCTGCGTTGGCAAAGGAAACTACTGCTTCGCCAATATCGGCACAAATGGATTTGGTAGGTCTTTGTTTTTTCTGGTCTGGTCGTCCATCTAATGCCGACTTAAATTCTCTAAAATGGCTTTCGCCAAGAATTAAAGTATTCCTAACCTTGTCGGCTAATAATAATATATCGTCCATCTCCTATTAGTGTCAATTAAAATTAAAAAATTATTGGTTGTACAAATTGCCCTTATCCCTTTTTCGGACCTATCAGCATCACCAAATCAGCGATACGTTGTTTCAATTTGGTGCGCGGAATGATGAAATCGAGGAAACCGTGTTCGAGCAAAAACTCGGAGGTTTGAAAGCCTTTCGGTAAGTCGCGGCGGATTGTTTCCTTGATGACACGCGGACCCGCAAAGCCAATCAATGCTTCGGGTTCGGCGATATTTAGGTCGCCGAGCATGGCGTAAGACGCGGTCACGCCGCCCGTTGTCGGGTCGGTCATGAGCGAAAAATAAGGCACGCCGTTGCGCGCCATACGCGTCAGTCGGGTAGCGGTTTTTGCCATTTGCATGAGCGAAAATGCCGCTTCCATCATACGCGCACCGCCTGACTTGGAGATGAGCAGCAACGGAATGCGATGCTCTACGCAATAATCTATGGAGCGCGCTATTTTTTCGCCGACCACCACGCCCATAGAGCCGCCGATAAACGAAAAATCCATACACGCCACCACCAAATCCATGCCGTTGATTTTGCCGTGTCCTACGCGCATCGCGTCTTCGAGGTCGGTGTCTTGCATCGCTTTCTCCAACCTTATATTATACGGTTTGAGGTCGGTGAAGTTGAGCGCGTCTTCGGCGATAAGCCCTGCAAACAACTCGTGCGACGTGTTTTCATCAAATAAAATCTGAAAATACTCCTCCGAACCTATCCTGGTGTGGTAGTTGCACGACACGCAGACGTGCTGATTAGCGCGATGCACATCGGTTTTGGTCGTCGTTTTGCAACGCGGGCAGAGATGCCAATAGTTATCGGGCGTTTCTTTTTTTTCGCGGGTCGTAATGCCCTCCGCTACTCGTTTGAACCAAGACATAATCAGTCG
>JAYWGJ010000141.1:0-7548 GCA_043778315.1 Saprospiraceae bacterium
ACCGTATCCATCAATTTATTTTTTAAGCGTTGGTAATCCGCCTCGTTGATAATGTCGTTTTGGCGCATTTCGCGCAGCTTTTCGAGTTTATCAATCATAGAAAGTTCAGGTGTTGCGGGCGGCGTTGCGGACGGCATATTCTTTACTGCGCTCGGTGTAGCGGTCTTGTTTTCAATGCCTTCCACTATATTTTTGCCGCGTTCGTAGGCGCGTTCATACACGTCTTTCGCCTTGCTGAAATTGAGGTCGAGGAAGTTGCCGCCGCCTTCAAAATGCTTTTTAAATACCTGTCCGCAGGCGTAAGTCGTTGTGCCTGAAAGCACCGACATCGTCACGCCGCCGATGAGCGTTCCGACAATCGGAATCCATTTGAACAGCCGCGCACCGAACCGCGCCGTGCCGCCACCGATAAGCGTTGCGATAGTGGCGCGTCCTTTATTGAGTTCAAAATCAACGCCGTATATTTCCGCTAATCGGCGCAACATATCGAGTTGCAGCGCGCTCACGGCGAGCATATCGACACCGAAAAACGGTATCAGACCCGCGCCAGCCGCCCACGCGGTATGGCTCATAATGATGCGGTCGGCGGCATCGCGTCGCTCCTCGAGGCTTTCGTACATCGGTATCAAATTCGCTTTTGGGGTAGCTGCGCTTGGCAGCAAATTACTGAGAATAGTATTGAGCATGGTCGTTTTTTTGTTGTGAGAATAAGAAATTTGTGAAGTAACGGGTTGATTTACGCGACTGATTTATCAATAAAACGCTGTCTTTATACTATAACTATAATCTGTCAAAATTCGTTCCAATTTAGTTTTATTATGGCTGCTTTCGGGTGCTTTTGTTTCCAAATTCGCAATAAATTCTTGGATAGTAGCTAATATACGCGCTTTTTCGGTATCCAAAACCTCCGTTTTTTCGAGTTGTTGTTTTTTGCGCGCCAAGCTCTGTTTTGCGATAATCGCTACGTCACTATCGGTCACAAACTGATTGAATAAATTATCCATCAACAACTCGGGAATGATTTGCTGCCGCGCAAGGTCGGCCGAAAGCAGCCCGCGAATGCAATAAAAAACTTTTTTATAAGTAAATTTTTGGTCTGTTTCTATCAATGCAAACTGCCCTTTTGCCAAAGAAAGATAGTGGTGAAAGAGGGCTTTGAAATCAAAGTTTTGCGCCACGTCGGTCTGAAAAACCGCCCAATCGGGTAGTTCGTTATAATAAACAATATCGGCTCTAATCCACTCCAAAACCGTCGGGTTGCTTTTCGCCAACAGCCCGAACATTTTATCAATATCATAAGAAACAAAATCAAAATCGCCGTCCATGACCTCGATAAGGTCGCGGTGTTTCCGAAAATCAAAATATTGCCGTTTCGACTGCAAATGAAAGCCGCGAACGTCAAAATCGCTGTCGGGACTCGCGATGCCCCACAGCCGACTGCCGCTTTCTATATAAAAAAGCGGTTTTTCTTCACGAGTTGTAAAAAGATGGTCAATTTCTGCTCTCATTTTTTTGTGATTTTGCTTTGGATCGGCGTTCGGGTTTTAACCCGAACAAAATAAAATAAGTGCGGGTTGAAACGCTGCACACCCTTGCAACCTACAATCGCGGGTCCACCTCTTCGCTTTCCAAGGCTAAAACGCCAAAAACGCTTTCGTGTACTCGGCGAAGCGGCTCTTTTCTGACGAACCGCTCCAAACCCTCTACGCCCAACGCGAACTCGCGGATTGCGAGCGATTGTTTGCGCGACAAGCCTCTATTTTTTAGCCGTGCGATATTTTCGGGTAAGTCGTATTCGGGTCCGTAAATAATTCGGAGGTACTCGCTGCCTCTACATTTCACGGCGGGTTGCAGCAGCCCTTCCGCGTCCGTCGCGATGAAATCGAGCGGCTTCACCACCATGCCTTCGCCGCCTTCTGCCGTGAGCTGCAACCACCAATTTACGGCTTCGTCAAAGCTGTTTTGGTCGTTTACATCGATAACTTTATACGGCGTAGCCCTGAAAAATTGGGTGTCGCCAGCGCAAATTTCGGCAATATTACGCATGTGCCATTCATTTGTTTTGTCAATATGTACTTGCCCTTCGGTCGCCAAAATATGAAAAGGAGCTAATTTGTAGTCGTCGATACTGCTCACCGACCAGCAATAATGTTGGTACGCCTTGACGTATTTGGAGATGCTACCGTTTTTTATCGTGAACTTATGCAGCGAAGGCGCAACGTCGGTCACGCCGCGCTCGAACGTCATTTTTAGTGCTTTTTCCACTTCGGGCAACGCGCCGCCTGCGGCTGCACCGACCGCCGCATATTGCTCTTTGAGCAGCGATTGCGCTTTCGCCGACCACGGCATCAGTTCGGCATCAATTCGGTATCTGCATTCATTTCCTCGATAATAGCATCAAAATCAATACATAAGTTTTGAGGTAGAGTTTCGTGATTATAAGAGTATTTTATACTTTTATCTAATATTCCAATAATACTATCCATATACTCCATCTTAGTAAAAATTTTCTTAAAATCTTTCAGTTGGGTATCTTTGTTACGATAATAATCTGTTAATTTTATAAATATATCATCAATTATAGATTCGCTTTTAAAATTAGCTCTTGGCGCACTTTCCTCGCTATTTACTCTATTTATTTCGGTTTCACGAATACTTGCAAGTCTATTTACATATGCTAATCCAACCTCTTCTTTTAGATTTAGTATTATCGATAGTGTATCTACAAGAGATTTAGTACTATTAATAATATCATCCGAGATTAGAGCAAGTAGATTTTCAGTAACCGTCTCTGAGTTTATGGAAAACTTTAATAGGGAGTACGCATCAACAATTCTATTCGGCGTGAGCATTAACCACTTTTGTGCGTCTGGGTATTTTTTTGTGTATTCTTTATGTACCTCGAAAAAAGATTTGTCCCAAGTAATAAATAATGGTCGAAGGGTATGAATTTCTGTATCGGTATCAGCTAAAAATTCTACCATAATACTATCATTATCACGAGTGAAATTGGATTTGTTTTTATTTAAATCAAGTAATACATCGTCAAAAAGTCTATTAGTTTCATCTATATTATAGTGCTTACTAATTACTTGCTTTTTAATATTTACTTGTGAAAGTGAAGCCTCAATGGCTGAGTTAAGTGATTTTTCGCTATTATTTTCTGCAAAACCAAAATCTCCAAGAAATGCCAAAAAGGTTTTTTCATATTCTAACGAGTTAGATAATTTTAAGTAAATATAAAAATTATAAAAAATATTTCTCGAGAAGCCTAGCTTTTCAAAACTAGGTATGGACGTAAATGGAATTAAATTGAACGCCTCAATAATATGTCCTCTAATTTCCCGCATATAGCGTTCTGAAATATTTAACGGAATACCTTCCTTTTTTGCGAACTCTAATAAATTCTTTGTTGCTCTATAAAAATAATCACTGTTTTCATTTTTAGGTTTGTAAAAATAACATAAGCTGTGAAGACCAATGTTAGTATCAATAAAAATTTTCTTTTTTATACTTATGTATTTTTCAAGTTTATTATTATCAATTTTACTGCTGTACACTTTTGTAGCTGCGATTTTTTGAATAAATTTATTATTTAAACAATACTTTAAAAGTTCGTTCGCAAGAGTTTTTACTCGGATTTTATCTTTAAGATGTTCCTCTATGAATTTAGTAAATTCCTTATGTTTATTAAAAATTGGATTTTCCTCATCATTGTTTATAATAGCACTTAAATCAATATCGAAGTTATCAATGTATAATTGCTTTAACTGTACTATATATTTTTCCATATGTTCTTCTTGACTGTATGGTTTTAAAATTTCACCTATTTGCTTTATAAACAACTTCTTATCTAAATCAAATAGGTCGTTCTTGTTTTTAAGCGATGTTCTTTCTTCGCTTGTCAAACTATATTCAAGCGACCCCTTATCTTTTTTTATCTGTCGTGCTGTTTGAAATCGGCTAAGTAATTTTTCATAGAAAACATCATTCTCTTTCACATTAAATTGTTCCTCGCAAGATTTGACAATTGTCTCTTTTGTGAGCATTATATTTTGAAAAAATAATTGTAAAATAAATGCGTCGATTACCTGAACTTTAAACTCCGTTGGTTTTCCGAAAGACAGTAGGTCATAGAGTATCGTATTCTCAAATGAAGAATCCTCAATTTGAAATCGATCTAATTCACTAATACGATAAAGCTCTGCTTGTATTTCTATAACATTTTCAGCTTCTTGTGCAATTTGATTGGCATCGATCATCTCTAAATCTATATCATATTCATCGAGAGCCAACTTTTTTAATTCGCTTATTTTTTTAGGGGTTAGCGTTTTAGAATAAAAGAAGATAAGTTTATCCTTGTAGTTAAAATCTGTAAAATTCAATTTGGCTTTTGCCAAGTCCTCTTTTACTTTTTTAGTGAAAGAATACATTTCACCTGTTGTATTTGATTTTTGAGTAGTTAATTGAAACTGAATGTTTTGACCTTTAAAATCAAAAACCTTTATATCTATACCCATGTCGTCTTTACCGTCCGTAAAGGTTATTCTTTCATATCCATAGAGATTTTGAAGGTAAATTTTTACAATTTTATCAAACTCTCTTTTCTCGAGAGAGTCAAGTAAAATTATCAGGTGTTTTGTTTTTGACATAATATTGTTGTATATTGTTTTGAGAAGAGTATATTTTGAAGTATTAAATCGTGTAAAGTTAGCTATTCATTTTATACAGTTATTCATTTTATTTGTATTGCGCGGTAAATTTATTAGTAATTTTAACTATGTTTACCAAGCGACATTACGACGCAAAATACGAGTAATAACATCGCGATTAGAAAATACGAAATGGATAGTTTGTATGTCCAATAATGATATTTAGAAATGGCTGTATTGCTATGCTGTGTATGTGCGATAATATACATAATGATTGGCGCACCTACTATCAAATATAAAGTCATTAACGATGCCAGACCCGACAATTTCCAAAAAATACTCGTTAATATTATCAATAAAAGCCCTCCATACGTCCCAAAAAGCATAAATAGCGCAAGTATTGGCGGATTATCTATCTTTTCTCTATTCATTCGTATTATTATTTTAATAAAATAAAGTAACCCGATAATAGGAATTACCAAATGAATCATGATTGCGGATAAAAGCTCTTTTGAATCGGTGTTCATTATCAAAAACGGTTAAAAATTCTTTAAAAAATGACGAAAACGTAGTGTAATTCATTTTTTGAGTATTATTTTTATTTGAATAATTCAAAAAAACACCATTTTTACCCCTTCGCAAGTTCAAAAACTGTTATTTCGGGTCTTACGTTCAGTCTGATTTGCCATAAATGCCCTAATGCGCGATTGATGTATAGCGTTCTACCATTGCTTAGGTCAAATTTACCCGAAGTGTATTTTTTGTTTTTTACGGGTACGACAGGCGCGTCCAAAAACGGCGGTTTCACCTGCCCGCCGTGCGTATGTCCAGCCAATATCCAGCCTTGATGCGCACCCCAAACGTCCAAATCACACACGTCGGGGTTGTGGCAAAGTATAATATTTGCTTTGGCGGAATCATAAGCCGACATCACATTTTCGGGCTTGAAATTCAAACCCCAGTAATCATCAAAACCAATAAAATTTAAACCGCCGAGGTTTATAGCTTCATTTTTTAAGAGTGTAATACCGCTTTTTTGCACTATTTCGGTTATTTTATCTGCTACTTCTTGCTGCGCCCAATTGCGACCGTAATCGTGATTGCCCAAAATCGCGACCGTTCCTAATCGTCCTTGTACGCAAGTACTCAGCACTTTTTCCAAAGCGGCGTACTGTACTTCGTTGTTATGCAAAGTAACAAAATCGCCCGTATAAACCACAAAATCAGGCTTAAAGGCTTTGGATTTTTCGAACGATTGTATGATGTAATGATAGTCAAATCGCTTTCCGATGTGCATATCACTAATCTGCATCAAGGTTTTACCCACCAATTGTTCGGGTAGATTTTTGATAGGCATTTTTTGATGCACAAACTCGAGCCAAAACGGTTCTATTTGCCAAGCGTACATTCCGCCCAAAAAACCAAGACCCGTTAGTCCAAAAAATCCTTTTTTTAAGAAGGTGCGCCGTTTCATAAGTTGTAATTGTGAGTATATTAGCAATTGGCAAAGATAAGAATTTTAAATTAAATAGCAGACGTAAAAAAAACACCTCCATTCAACTGAACGGGAGGTGTTTTTTATTATAATTATAGTAATATTTCTAATATACTACTGCATCACCGCGCCCACTACTTCGCCCTCCGCGTCTATTTTATCCAAGCGGAAGCCCGTTATAGTATTGACTAAATCGGCGTTGAAGGCGGTTTTTACTTTGATATAATTATCGGTGAAACCGTGTAGTAGGCTGCCGTCGGTCTGCGCTTCCCACAGCACGGGTCGGACGGTTTGTAGGTGTTGTTCATAAAAAAAGCGGCGTTTTTTGTCACTTAGCATACGCAACATCTCGTTCCGTTTTTTGCGCTCGTGCATCGGTATCGGATTTGGCATTTCGGCGGCAGGCGTGTTTGCGCGCTCCGAGTAAGTGAAAACGTGCAAATAAGACACGTCCAACTCCTGCACAAAACGGTAGGTTTCCAAAAAATCTTCGTGCGTTTCGTCGGGGAAACCGACGATGACATCTACGCCGATGCAGGCGTGTGGCATCGCTTGTTTGATGTGCGCTACGCGCTCTGTGTAGAGTTCGCGGCGGTAGCGGCGGCGCATTTCTGCCAATTGTTTGTTGTTGCCCGACTGCAACGGAATGTGAAAATGCGGCATAAAAGCACGGCTTTGCGCTACAAAATCTATGATTTCGTGGGTCAGTAAGTTCGGTTCTATCGACGAAATACGGAAACGCGGCATCGCCTGCACCTCCGCGTCTAACTCCACTATAAGGTCGGCGAACAGGGCTTCTTTGCGCGGCTTCGCGCCTTCTATCACTTCCGTTCCGTTGCCAAAATCGCCTAAGTTCACACCTGTAAGTACGATTTCTTTCGCGTTCATCGCGGCTATATTTTTGGCGTTTTGCACAACGTTTTGTACGGTGTCGCTGCGGCTCGCGCCGCGTGCCTGCGGTATCGTGCAAAACGTGCATTTATAGTTGCAGCCGTCTTGTATTTTGAGGAACGAGCGGGTGCGGTCGCCAAACGAAAACGCGCCCACAAATTGGTTCGCTTCGCGTATGTCGCCTGCCGAAATCATGCCTTTGCCCTGCGCCTTACTGAGGTCGTCGATGAAGTCCAAAATGCGGAACTTTTCGGACGCACCCAACACCAAATCCACGCCCTCAATATCTGCTATTTCCTGCGGTTTGAGTTGCGCGTAGCAACCCACCACCACCACCATCGCGGAGGGGTTGTGCCGCAACGAGCGGCGTACTATTTGCCTACATTTTTGGTCGGCAAAATCGGTCACGCTGCAAGTATTGATGACGTAAATATCTGCGCCGTCCTCGAAGTCTATCGTCGAGTAGCCCGCATCATCAAAGAGGCGACCAATGCTCGAGGTCTCCGAAAA
>JAYWGJ010000142.1:0-35972 GCA_043778315.1 Saprospiraceae bacterium
TTCTTAGCATTAATACTGTCGCTGCCGACGGCACACAAAGTAATGCCTTCTTAGGAGGGGTCGGGGAAGGCGCAACAAAAATCATCGTGCAGCACCCGTAGGGGCGTAACGCTTACGCCCCTACGCGGGGAATTGCTCCGCGATTTATCACGACGCAATTTTTATTAATCACATCAAATATTTACATTCTCACCACTATTCTATTTCTCAAAAATACCTTATCTTTGTGCATGATTAAGCAGTGGATTAGTGTTGTTTTGTGGGTAGTCATTGGGTTCAGCAACGGTATTGCGCAAAGCAAAACCCTGGCGCAAGCGGTGCAGCATATTCCTATCAATAGCATTAATACCAATATTTTTGCTAAGATAGCTTACGCCAAAACGATAGCGGACAGCAGCGCGCTGCGTCAAAACTTGGATACCATCAGATTGCAGCTATACCGACAAGGTTACTGGGGCGCGTCGTTAGACACCACGATACGCAAAGCGGATAGTTTGTTTTTTTATTGGTATTGCGGCGACCGCTACGACAAATTGCAGCTACAAAAAGGTGATATTGACGACAATATACTCGCCGAAGTAGGCTTAACGAATGCTTATCAACTTAATAAAACGTTTTCGCCGCTCGAAATAGACAAAGTCAAGGAGAAAATCACTAAGTATGCCGAAAATAACGGCTATCCGTTTGCTAACGTCTATTTGAGTGATATAAAAGTAGGTTTTCCTAACCCGAATACCGTTACTGCGCGTATCAATTGCCGCAAAGGGCAGCTATTTACCTTCGACACGCTCCGAATAGAGAGCAAAACGCAGTGGAATAAACGCTATTTGGCGCGCTATCTCGGTATCAAAAAAGGCAATATTTACACCGAAACACAAGTACAAGCTATCACGGCGCGGCTGCGCGAATTGTCGTACTTAACTGAAAAACAGCCGTATATCATCGAGTTTATCGGGCAAAAGGCACGACCCGTTTTGTTTTTGCAACGCAAACGCGCCTCTAAGTTTGATTTTTTGTTGGGCTTTCTGCCCAATAACGCGGCTACCAAAAAGCCGCTTATCACGGGTAACGTAGAGCTTGACCTCCAAAACCTTTTTGGGAGCGGCGAAAACGTGCGGCTGCAATACGCGCAGACACGCCCCGAGTCGCCCGAGCTAAAACTCCACCTCACCGTCCCGTATCTGCTCAATCTGCCGTTTGGCGCAGACGGCAATTTTGAACTCTACAAACGCGACACTTCGTATTTGGACATTCGCGCCGACGCAGGTTTGCGGCTGCTATTTACAGGCAATAACTACCTCAAAGTGTTTTGGGCGCAAACAGGTACGCGCCTGCTCGAGGGCGGCGTAGATACCGTCGCCATCAAAAATCAGCGTCGGTTGCCCGCGCTACTCGACGTACTCAATAACGCTTTCGGGGTAGAATACCACGCCGAACGCTTAGATTATCGGTTCAATCCGCGCAAAGGCTACGCCACTAATTTGCGCATCAGCGCAGGCACAAAACAGGTACTGCCGAACCTCACTATCACGAGTCTGCGCGACGATAACGGCTTCAAATTCAGCAGCTTATACGACAGTATCAGCAAGCCGTCGGTGCAGTACCGCGCCCACTTCAAAGCGGATTATTATATTCCGTTAGCGCAGCGCAGTACGCTGCGGTGCGGTGCAACGGGCGGCACTATAATCTCGTCTAATCAAGTGTTGTACCCCAACGAACTGCACCGCATCGGCGGCGCAAAACTCCTACGCGGCTTCGATGAAGAGAGTATTTGGGCGAGTACTTTTGGCGTAGCTACGCTCGAATACCGTTTTCTGATAGGACAAAATTCTTACTTACTAGCGTTCGCCGACCAAGGCTATTACGAAACTTTAACGAACGATACGCGCAGTTTCGGTCGTCCGCTCGGAGTCGGCGCGGGTATGTCGTTCGAGACGAAAGCTGGCATATTTGCGCTTACGCTCGCCTTTGGACGGCAAAACAACGACGAATTTGATTTTAATGCTGCCAAAGTACATTTCGGGTATGTTAATTTGTTTTAAAATAAAAACCCTCTTTCTCCCTCCCTCTCTTTCATTTTTCTCTTTTTCTCTGCGGCTTTGCTTCTCTGTTTCTCCGCGTTTAAAAAAAATCTTCTTTGCGTTTAAAACCCCTCTCCGCTTCTAAAAAACTCTTTGTCTTTCTCTCTTTCTCTCTTTCTCTCTTTCTCTGCTTCTTTGCTCCTCTGCTTCTCCGCGTTTAAAAAAAACCCCCGCCTCTTCCTTGCTCTTTTTTCTTTTTTTTCTCCGCCTCTTTACTCCTTCGCTTCTCCGCGTTTAAAAACCCTCTCCGCCTCTTCCTTACTCTTTTTTTTCTTTCTCTGCTTCTTTGCTTCTCCGCTTCTCCGCGTTTAAAAAAATCTCCTTTGCGTTTGAAAACCCTCTCTGCTTCTAAAAACCTTCTTCGCGTCTAAAAACCTTCTCCGCCACTCTTTTATACCAAAAACACCTACCTTTACGTTCTATATTTTCTCCCCATTAGTATTAATTATCAAAACTATAAAGCCCATGTTTTCTATCCGCCAATTAAGCCTTACGGGACTGTTCGCGTTTACACTATTTACTACCAGTAGCTTTGCGCAATTGAGCTACCTCGACAAAGCGAACAAAGCCTTACAGTACAAGGACTTTGCGTCTGCTACCGCGTCTTACGAAGATGCCTTAAAGGACGAACCAAACAACGCAACCGCGCTCGCCAAACTCGCGCAATGCTACACCGCAACCTACAAATACGACAAAGCGGCAGCTACTTACGTCGCGCTATTAGCGCAGCCCGCGCATAGCTCCGACGATGTATTCAACTATGCGCGACTATTGCACCTACAAGGCAAATACGACGAAGCAGAAACGCAGTATAACGACTTTGCGAAGACGAACCCGAAGCTTGGCGCGTACTTTGCGGAGGCGTGTAGCAACTCCAAAGCGCACCTCACCGACGAGCTATTGTATGCACTCGCGCCTGCGGCTTTCAATACTTCGGCTGCCGATTTCGCACCTACTTTTTACGGTAAAAACCAAGTCGTGTTCACTTCTACGCGTAGCGATGCGAACCAAAAAGCCTCACTCACACGCCTTTGGATAAGCACGGCGGACGAAAAGAGCGCGTTTGCGGCAGCTAAATTAGAAAAAAACCCTATCAATCCGAAAGACGCGGAGGGTTTTGCGGCGTTTGACGCAACAAGTACGCAAGCGGTGTTTGTGCGCAACAGCGTCCGAAACGGCGTTTCGCCCTTGCCGATTGGCGGTAGCAAGCACGACCTCTTTTTTGCGAACGTCAAAGCACAAGGCAGCTGGACGGACGTGAAAGGTTATGAAAGCAATAACGCGGAGTACTCGTTGGCATATCCTTATTTGAACGATAAAGGCGATTTGATGATATTTGCGTCCGATATGATAGGCGGCTCGGGTGGTTACGACTTGTATTACGCCCAAAAAGTGGGCAATATTTGGACTGCGCCCGTCAATATGGGAACGCAAGTGAACACCGCAGGCGACGAAATCACGCCGTTTGTGGAAGACGGCAAGCTGTTTTTTGCGTCAGACTTCCTGCAAGGCTTCGGCGGCTTCGATATATATAGTGTAGATATAGATATGAAAACCAAAGAACTCAGCAATTTGCTCAATTTAGGCATCAGCGTCAATTCATCTTATGATGATTTTGGTTATATTTATGATAAACAAAGAAATTATGGCTTCATCAGCTCCAATCGTTCGGGCGGGAAGAGTATGGAAGACATCTACAAGATTGTGCGTAAGCAGCAGCCTATAGCACTCGCGGGTAAGGCAATAAAAACGACTACCTTAGCAAAACCTACACCAGCAGTTGATACTACAGTAACTGCGCTGAAAGAATCGCTTGCGATAGCAACACCAATAACAACGCCAATAGTAACGACTTCCGACGCTACTACCGTCGAGGCAAAAGCAGCGGCAGGTGCGCAGGAGAAAATAGGTACTACCGATTTGACTAAAAAAACAGCCTTGCCTGATGTTCCACCAAATTCTTCGCAACAAATGATGGTACAAAAATACGCCGCACACACCATACCTAATACCATATTGAAGGGTTTTGTGCTTGACGAAGGCACAGGAGAACCCTTGTCGGGTGCAGTAGTTTCCGTGACCGACCAAAACAACAAAACGGCAGGCGCAACCACTTTCACGACCGACGAAGACGGACAATACAGCGTGCCGCTTCAAGCGAATGCCTTTTATTGGATACAATATTCCAAAGCGGGTTTTGTGGAGGGTTGGCGGCAGCTGCGCACAACAGCGCGCGTGCCTGCCGATATATTAGGGTATTTCAGGCTAAAGCCTTCGGCGACCAACCTAAAAACACCGCCGATGCCGCCCGCGCCGCCGCGCATAGGTGTAAATACTAACCCTGCGCTATTGGATAATCCAGTAAAAAACGCCTTAAATACGACACCCGAAACAGTTGATAAAGTCACCGAAACTGCGCCTACTACTACTACTACTGCTGCGTCTGCACCAGTCACAACAGTTGCGACAGAGCTGAATGTTGGCACAAAAGCCATTGCAACTAATATAACCGCACCGATAGAAAAGGCAACTGATGTGGCAACGGCTACCGTTGCGGCAACGCAACAAACAGCCTACGAAATCATCGTTTTAACAACAAAAAAACCGTTAGAATACGAGGCGCAAGAGGCGTTACGCCGCAACGGTTCGTTATACACCCTCAAAAAAGAGAACGATTTTATTACTTATAAATTGGGGTTGTATGACAATATAGATTGTGCAACGACCACACGCGACAAGGTGCGCGGCTTAGGCTACAAACAGGCGCACGTCGAGGCTCGTGACGTAGAACCGCAAGGTAATGTAGAGAAAATGCGCCTTACTTTGGGTAAACAAAAAGCAATTTGTCCTGCCGAAAAACCTATACAAAACCTGACCGACAAACCTACCGACAAAACGATAACTACTGTCGCGCCGCCTGCCGCACCACCTAGCACCACACCCATAAAAGATAAGGCAGAGTCGCCCGCAGGCAAGCCTATTTTAGCTGCTGCCGTGCAAGGCGAACCGCAAGAGGGCGATATAGTTGCCGCCGACCCATATACCGCCGCGAAAATCGCCGAAGACGACGGGTTTAGGTACTTCATACAATTGGTATCGGTGCAAGCGGACAAAAAAGTGACCTTCGCCAAAATAAATAAACTCAAGCTCGGGACTATAAAGAAGGTGAAAAATGCTTCGGGCAGCGATGTATATATGCTCGGCAGCTTTCCGTCGCTCATTAAGGCGCGAGAGGCACGCCGCTTATGCAAAGAGACAGGCGAAGTAGGCGACCCGTTCGTATTAAAATACGATAAGGAAGGCAAACGCGCGCAATAGAGATGCGATTAATTGCGTCTCTACGGGGCGGGTCACATCGTGTCAGTTGGTCAAAACATTATGGAGTGGTTTAGTGGCGATTTTGGCGGCGCGAAAGGCGTGAAAAAGATTTTAGGCACTTATCTAAGTAAGGATTTGTGGGCGTATCAAGTGAAGTCTCGAGCGTATAATTGGAGCGAGCAGCTAAATAATTTTAGATAAAATGGAGGGAATGAGAGTTTTATTTTGGGAAATGGCGTAACTTTGTCAAACAAAATAAAAATAAACAAAAATGAGTAAAAAATTAATCCGCTTCGATTGGGCGATTAAACGACTGTTGAGAAACAAAGCTAACTTTGTGGTTCTCGAGGGTTTTTTGAGCGAATTGCTGTTCGATACTATCAAAATCGAGCAAATACTGGAAAGTGAATCGAATCAAGAAACGGAAGATAATAAATTCAATAGAGTGGATATTTTGACGCAAAACTCAAAAAACGAACTCCTAATTATTGAAATTCAAAGCACTTACGAAATCGATTATTTTCAACGAATGGCGTTTGGCGTTGCTAAAAGCATCACTGAAAACCTGAAACTCGGGCAAAAATATTCCGAAATCAAAAAAGTTATTTCTATCAATATTGTTTATTTTGACCTCGGACAAGGACAAGACTATATTTACAAAGGCAAAACTGATTTTATTGGCTTGCACCAAAAAGACTTATTAGGGCTTTCGGACAAGCAAAAAATAACGTTTTTGAAAGAAAACGTGGCAGATATTTTCCCCGAGTTTTACCTCCTCAAAGTCAATCAGTTTAACGACAACGCAAAAGATACCTTAGATGAGTGGGTTTATTTCCTCAAAAATAGCGAAGTAAAAGACGAGTTCAGAGCAAAAGGGCTAAAAGAAGCGGGCGAAGTTTTGGATATTATGCGCCTCGATAAAGAAGACGAATACGGCTACAACCGCTATTTGGACAGTCTGCACCTGAAAGCAAGCGAAATTTTTACCTTGCAGACCGAAGCCGAGTTTAAAGCGAAAGACGAACGAAGCGTCGAAATTGCCAAAAAGCTAATCCTAAACGGCGCAGACAATATCCTTATCACCCGCTCAACGGATTTGACAATAGAGCAAATAGAAGCGTTACGAGCGGAATTGAAAAAATAAAATGGAAAATATATTTTTTTATTTTAAATATTGGCGTAGTTTTGTGATGTACGGCGATGGTGCGCGTATGTGAACGGAGTTGGCTGAAACTAATCTGTAAAAAAATCATCTAATATGGACGAACAAATAAAAAAGGATTTAGAAGGTTCATATACCTATCATTTTTTCTTCAATCATGGAGTTTATGATGAGCTTAAGCACTATGAAGATTTAATAAGTGAAACTGAGTTATTTTTAAAGACAAAAATAGTCTCAATGGAAAATGATAATGATGAAGAAATAATTAATGAAAGATTTGGCAAAAAAATTCAATTTGAAGGAATTTTTCCTGTAATACTTTGGAAATCTATTTTTTTAAGTGCATATTTTTTACTTGAAAACTCTCTTGACCAAATATGTAAAAACTTAAAAAAATCTAACTCGTATAACTTGGCCTTAAAAGAAATAAGTGGGAATGGAATATTTAGGAGTAGCATATATTTAAAAAAAGTATGCTATATAAAAAAACCTTTTGAAACTTCAACTTGGACTGAAATTACTGATTTCAATAAAATACGAAATATATTTGTTCATTCTGATGGAATTATATCAAAATCAAGTTTAGATACAATTAGAATTTGTAAGAAGTATGAGCAAATTGAACTAATTGAATATGACGAAGATGATTTAATTCTTCAAATTGATAGTAAATTTTCCAGATATGCTTTATCGAGGATTGAAATGATAATACAGGAGGTACACAATGAAATGTGTAAACAAAGAGCTAAGAGCTAATCCATACCCTAGAACTTTGGCACATAAGATTTGCCAAATCTCCAAGATTTGGTAAATCTAAAATCCCAACAAAAAGCCCCGCACAACAACCGTTGTGCAGGGCATTTTTTGTCCTAATAAACTGCTACTGAGCCAGTTGTGCGGCTTGCGCCCAACCCATACTAACCGCTTTTTGCGCGTCCGCGCGTTTTTTGTCGGTATCGCCTAAGCCCTGATAAGAGAGGGCGCGGTTGAAATAATACTCGCCTTTGTTCGCCGACGGATTTATTTCTATTGCCTTATTGAGGTCTTGTATCGCGCCTTGATAGTCGCCGACGTAGTTTTTTTCTATCGCGAGCCAGTTGTAAACCGACGGATTATCTTTCTTTGTTGCGATGTAGGCTTCGTAATCTTTTTTGGCGGCGGCGTGGTCTGCGGCGGCGGCTTCTTTGTTGCCTTGCGAGAGGTAAGCATTGCCGCGCACCGAGTACGAGCAGCCGCGATTCATGTGCGCGTCGGGGTATTTCGGGTAAATTTCTAAGGCTTTTGTGATGTATTCGACCGCTTTATCGAGGTTGCCCACACGGAAAAATATCGCGCCGCGATTGCCCCACGCCTTAGATTCGCTGTCTTTTTCTATCGTTTTTTTGACCTTGCAAAGCTCAATCACCTTGTCGTAATCGACTGCCGCTTTGTCGTTCACGTTTTGCGCAAAATACACGTTGCCGCGATTAAGGAATACGTTAGTGTCGTCGGGTTTGCGCTCCAAAACTTTGGAGTAATTGTCTAACGCTATTTGATAGAGCATTTTTGCGGAGTCCGCTTGTCCGCGTGCTGCCGATTTTTCAGCCGCTTCGCGGTAAAACGTGCCTCTATTATTGTACGCCACATCTACAAATTCGTATTTTTCTAATACGTCCGACCAAAGCGTATTCGAGTTGTGCCAAACGCCACAACGCACAAAAGTAAGCACGCCCAGCACCAACACCCACAAGCCTAAACCGTAGGTATAGTTTGTTTTCCAGGTCGCGGCGGTGTCTTCTGCGTATTGCAGCGCATATCCTACCAAAAAGAAAAAACCAATATACGCTATATAGGTAAAGCGTTCCGCCAAAAAGCCTTGACCCGCGCCCACTATTTGCAATAAAAATACGATATTGAAAAAGAAGAAAAGCATACCAAAAACCACGGCGCGGTTGTTGCGGAAACGCAAAAACAAAAACGCGATAAGCGCGGTAATAGGTATCGCCGACGCAAAAATGTACCACGGCAACAAGCCACCTGCCGACGCAGGATACGGGTGACAAGCGGAGAGCAAAATAGGCGTAAAAAACTTCCAAATATAAATAAACAGCGCGTAAGGCGCGAAAAACAGACGCTGCCAAAACGGGTATAATTGTCCGCTATCCATCGTAGAAGACAAGAAATGAATACCGATAAGACCCGTAGCGATAGAAACCGCAAAAAACGGAATTTTCTCTACGCCTAAGCGGATTAGCTTCGGCAGCGACCAGTTTTCGTCCCTATTGAGGTACAAATCGACCGCCAACATACCCAACGGAAACGCGACCGCTTGTATTTTAGACGCGCACGCCATCACCATCATCGCGAGCGCGATTGCGTAGTACAGATACTTGTTTTTGGTTTCGTAAACGTACTTCATATAGGCGATAGCCGCCGCCACATAGTACGCGCCGAACAGCACGTCTTTGCGCTCCGTGACCCACGCCACGCTCTCCACGCGCATCGTGTGCATACCAAAAAGCAGCGCGACGACCGCCGCCGCCGTGTTGCCGAGCTTCAACAGCCGCATCCACCAAAACACCAAAGCGGTACACAAAAGGTGCAGCACGAGGTTGTGAATGTGGTACGGAACAGGGTTTAAACCAAAAAATTGCTTGTCTATCGCCAACGAAACTATCGCCCACGGGTTGTAGTTCGCGCTCACGTCTTGCGAAAATATCGCCTTAATCGTCTCGAACGATAAGGGCTGCAAGAGCGTATTGTCGGTGATGTAGCGGTCGTCGTCCCAGTTCACAAACTCGTTCGGGATAGACGGGTACATACAAATCGCGGTCACGGCGAGTACACCGAGCAAGAGCAGCAGCCAGTTGTCTTTGGCTACCGTAGCCATAGGTTTTTTTTGTTCGGGCGCGGCGCGTAGTGGCACGGGCGCGGCTTTCGCGGCAGCTTGCGGCTGCGGGCGTTGCGGTTGTTTATATTTGGACATTTATTAGAATTATGAAATCGTAGATTCGGCGTAGCCAATTATGAATTAGGCGTAGCCAATTATAAATTGTAAACTATTGCATGGGTACGCGCAAAGCTGCACCGCAGCGACGTATCGGTAGAAAAAAATATCAACGTATCGCGCAAAGCTGCATTGCAGCGACATATCGGTGGAAAAAATATTAACGTACAATCAAACCACAAATTTAGGTTTTCATAATCAAAAATAATACAATTTGTCTATAAAGATTTAAAAAAGATTAAAACATACATACTTATCAACAATATTTTACGGTCGCACGCGACACTTTTTATTTTTCATTATAAAAATAATATTCGTTTTACACAATAAGTATAAAAAAAATTTCAACAATACATTATCTTTGCGCGTTATCACTGTTGTAATAATAAAATAAATACGAACCGCCCAACGGCGCAGGCTCCTTCTTCCTGAGTTACACTCAATAAGGTAGGGCTTTACAAACGAAAAAAAGTAAATCATGCAAAAAAAATCACTCCGCGAGGCTGCCGAAGAGCGCATTCTCGTACTCGACGGTGCGATGGGTAGCCTCATTCAAACCTATCAACTCTCCGAACAGGACTTCCGCTCCGACCGCTTCGCCAATCACCACATCGACCTCAAAGGCAATAACGACTTGCTTTGCATCACCAAACCCGACGTGATAGAGGCGATACACAGAGCCTATTTGGAGGCGGGCAGCGACATCATCGAAACCAACACCTTTAATAGTACCACTATTTCGCAAGCCGATTACGAAATGGAATTTGTGGCGTATGAGTTGAATCTCGCTGCCGCGCAATGCGCCCGTAGAGCCGCCGACGAATACACCGCTCGCAACCCCGATAAGCCGCGTTTTGTGGCTGGCGCGATGGGTCCGCTCAGCAAAACGCTCTCGCTGTCGCCCGACGTGAACAACCCTGGGTTTAGAGCCGTCACCTTCGACGAGGTGCGCGCCGCCTACGCCGAACAGGTGCGCGGCTTGCTCGACGGCGGCGTAGATGCCATCTTGATAGAAACGATTTTTGATACGCTCAACTGCAAAGCAGCCTTGTACGCCGTGCAAGAAGTGCAGGAAGAGCGCGGCACCGACCTCCCCGTGATGGTTTCGGGTACGATAACTGACGCTTCGGGACGTACCCTTTCAGGGCAAACCGTCGAGGCGTTTTGGACTTCCGTCAATCACGCAAATCTGTTCAGCGTCGGACTCAATTGCGCGCTCGGCGCACTCGAAATGCGTCCGCACATCGAAGAATTATCGGGTCTAGCCAATTGCTATATTTCGGCATACCCGAACGCAGGTTTGCCCAACGAATTTGGTGAATACGACCAACACCCACACGAAATGTGCGGCTACATCGACGATTTTGTCGGGAGCGGTTTTGTCAATATCGTAGGTGGCTGCTGCGGCACAACGCCCGCGCACATCGCCGAAATGGCACATCATGTATTGGGCAAAAAGCCACGAAAAAAAGCCAAATTGGGCGAATATTCGCGGTATAGCGGCTTAGAGGCGTTTGTGGTGCGTCCCGAAACCAATTTTATCAACGTCGGCGAACGCACTAACGTGACGGGTTCGGCGGCTTTCGCCAAACTCATCAAGGCGGAAGACTATACTGCTGCGCTCGTCGTAGCGCGACAACAAGTAGAAAACGGTGCGCAAATCATCGATATTAATATGGACGAAGGCTTGCTCGACTCCGAAAAAGCAATGGTCGAGTTCCTTAATTTGGTGCAAGCCGAACCCGACATTGCGCGCGTGCCGATAATGATTGATAGCTCCAAGTTTTCGGTTATTGAGGCAGGTTTGAAGTGCGTACAAGGCAAGTGTATTGTCAATTCTATCTCGATGAAAGAGGGCGTAGAGTCGTTTGTGCATCAAGCTAAAATATGCAAAAAATACGGCGCGGCGGTCGTAGTTATGGCGTTCGACGAACTCGGACAAGCCGATACTATCGAGCGCAAAGTGAGTATTTGCGAGCGCGCTTACAAAATATTGACCGAACAAGTCGGTTTCGCGCCGCAAGACATCATTTTTGACCCTAATATTTTCGCCGTTGCCACGGGAATAGAGGAACACAACGAATACGCGATTAATTTTATAGAGGCTTGTCGCCAAATCAAGCAAAAAATGCCGTTTACTAAAATAAGCGGCGGCGTGAGCAATATTTCCTTCTCTTTTCGAGGCAATAATGTGGTGCGCGAAGCGATGCACTCCGCGTTTTTGTATCACGCGATAGGCGCGGGCATGGACATGGGCATCGTGAACGCGGGAATGATAGAGGTGTACGCCGAACTCGATAAAGAGTTGTTATTGAAAGTAGAAGACGTTTTATTTAACCGTCACCCTGACGCGACCGAAGCCCTCACCGAGTACGCATCTCGCGTAAAAGGCGCGGGCAAAAAGCTCGAACGCGACGAAACTTGGCGGCTCGGAACGGTGCAAGAACGCCTTTCGCACGCCTTAGTCAAAGGCATCACCGAGTACGTCGAGGCGGACACGGAGGAGGCGCGTTTGCTGTACGCAACACCGCTCGAGGTGATAGAAGGTCCCTTGATGGCGGGTATCGACGTAGTCGGCGACCTCTTCGGCGCAGGCAAAATGTTTCTGCCGCAGGTCGTGAAATCGGCGCGGGTGATGAAGCAAGCGGTCGCGTATTTGCAACCGTTTATAGAAGCAGAAAAAGTAAAATTAATCGCTACGGGCGGCGTTGCGGAAAGCAGCTCGAAAGGAAAAATTTTGATGGCAACGGTCAAAGGCGACGTGCATGATATTGGTAAAAATATCGTCGGCGTGGTTTTGGCTTGTAATAATTACGATATAATTGATTTGGGCGTGATGGTGCCTGCCGAAAAAATATTGCGCGTAGCGCGAGAGGAAAACGTCGATGTGATTGGTTTGAGCGGTTTGATAACGCCGTCGCTCGACGAAATGGTACACGTTGCCAAAGAAATGGAGCGACAAGGCTTTACTATTCCGTTGATTATCGGCGGCGCAACGACCTCCAAAACACATACTGCCGTCAAAATAGCGCAGCATTATCAGCAACCTGCCGTTCACGTTTTGGATGCGTCGCGTAGCGTATCGGTGGTCAGTTCTTTGTTGTCCAAAGACAATAAAGCGGCTTTCGTGCGCGAAATAGCAGCCGATTATGAGCGCATTCGCGTACAGCGCGAAGGCAAAAAATCAGCCAAAAATTATCTTTCTATCGCGCAAGCGCGCAATAATAAAGCGGAACTCGACTGGGCAAATTACACGCCCGTCGTGCCGCAATTTATGGGTACGAAGGTTTTTGTGGATTATGATTTGGCTGATTTGGCAAACTATATCGACTGGACTCCGTTCTTTTCGTCGTGGCAACTCGCAGGAAAATTTCCTGCTATCTTGACCGACGAAGTCGTAGGCGAACAAGCAACCATATTATATAGTGATGCGCAAGCGATGTTACAGCGTATTATCGACGAAAAGTGGCTGACCGCCAAAGGCGTGATTGGTTTTTGGGTGGCGAACGCCAACGAAAACGACCAACTGGTTTTGGAGAACGGAACGGTGCTTAATCACCTCCGTCAGCAACGCCAAAAAGCACCTGGGCAGCCCAATTATTGCCTCACCGACTATGTTGCGCCAAGCCAAAGCGGCAAAAAAGACTATATCGGCGGCTTCGCCGTCACCACAGGTATCGGTATCGAGAAATGGGTGAAGCAGTTTGAAGACGCGAACGACGACTTTTCCGCTATCCTCCTCAAAGCCCTCGCCGACCGCTTCGCCGAAGCCTTCGCCGAGCGTATGCACGAACGCGTGCGTAAAGAGTTTTGGGGTTATGAGCAAGCTGAAAACCTTACAAGCGAGGAACTTATCAACGAAAAGTACAAAGGTATTCGCCCTGCGCCTGGCTATCCTGCCTGCCCCGACCACACCGAAAAAGCAACGCTTTTTGAGTTATTGGACGCAACCAAAAACACGGAAATTTTCTTGACCGAGAGTTTTGCGATGTACCCTGCGGCATCGGTGAGCGGCTGGTATATTGCGCAGCCCGAAGCCAAATATTTCGGTATTCCGAACATCGATAAAGACCAATTGGCGGATTACGCGGCGCGCAAAAATATGGAACTCGCTACGGCGGAACGCTGGCTGCAAAGTTTATTGGAGGAGTAGTTTTTTTGGCTTTTGCGTAATAGATTTATTGTAGAATAATACGCCTATTGTATAATAGTTTTGATGATTTGTCTTATAGTTATTTCTTTTCCAACGGTAAAAAAGGTCGATGGCTTAGGAGCTTGGGGCGACCGACCTATTAGAATTGACGGCGAAAACGGAGCATAAAAAGGTGATAAACAGCACACTGTTCGAAGATGTGGCAATTTCGCCACATCAAGTTTGGGCTGTGTTCCCTTTTTCTGCGAAGAGCAGCCTGACAAGTCTAATAAGTCTTGATTTTTGTTTCTTTTTATCAAGAAAAAGAAAAAGAAAAAATAAGTGACCCGTTTGCTCAATAACAATGATTTAGTGATTGTAATCAAAAAACAACTACTTATTTGCAATTCACACCTTATTTTTATACCTTTGTGGCATATTTATAAATATTATTTTTTATAATTTTCATCATGTTCGAAAACCTATCCCAGACCCTCGAGGGCGCGTTTAAGTCGCTCAGTGGCAACAGCAAACTCACCGAAATCAATATCGCTGCGGCGGTAAAGGAAATACGCCGCGCCTTAGTGGGAGCAGACGTGAACTACAAAATAGCGAAAGAATTTACCGACAAGGTGAAAGATAAAGCTATGGGCGGCAACGTATTAGCGTCGGTGAAGCCTGGGCAGATGATGACCAAAATCGTGTTTGACGAACTCACCGAACTGATGGGCGGGCAGCAAGTTGGCATCAATATAAAAGGCGCGCCTGCGGTGATATTGTTGTCGGGACTGCAAGGCTCGGGCAAAACGACGTTTGCGGGCAAGCTCGCCCGTCACATCAAAACCGACCGCAAAAAGAAAGTGATGGTCGTCGCTTGCGACGTGTATCGCCCTGCCGCTATCACGCAACTTTCGGTACTCGCAGAGCAAGTTGGCGTAGGCATTTATAAAGACGAGGCAAGCAAAGACCCCGTACAAATCGCGCTCAACGCTATTGCCGAAGCCAAAAAAACGGGCATCGAGGTAGTGATAATAGATACTGCAGGTCGCCTCGCGATTGATGACGCGATGATGGACGAAATCGCCCGCGTGAAAGCGGCGGTAAACCCTGCCGAAATACTATTTGTGGTGGACTCGATGACGGGTCAAGACGCAGTAAATACGGCGCAAACCTTCAACGAACGCATCAATTTTGACGGCGTTGTCCTCACCAAACTCGACGGCGACACACGCGGCGGCGCAGCCCTAACCATCAAATATACGGTTGGTAAACCGATAAAATTTGTGAGTACAGGCGAAAAAATGGAGGCGTTAGACCTCTTTTATCCCGACCGTATGGCGCAGCGCATACTCGGCATGGGCGACGTGATAACGCTCGTAGAGCGGGCGCAACAACAGTTCGACGAAGTAGAGGCGAAGCGTTTGGAGAGTAAATTGAAGCAAAATAAATTTGATTTTAACGACTTTATCGGTCAGCTCAATCAAATCAAAAAAATGGGTAATATCAAGGATTTGCTCGGTATGTTGCCAGGAATGGGGACGATGGCGAGCCAGTTAGACATCTCGAACGACTCGTTCAAACGCTTAGAGGCGATGGTGAGTTCGATGACACCCAAAGAACGCGCGCGCCCCGAACTCCTCGCCGACACGAAACGCAAAAAACGCATCGCAGGCGGCTCGGGCAACACCGTACAAGAGGTAACTGCTTTTATGAAACAATTTGACGAGATGCGCCAAATGCTATTTATGATGAGCAAAGGCACGATGCCAGGAATGCCGCAAATGCCAGGCAGCCGCGCAGGCGGAATGTCGCCGTTCAAGAGAAGATAAAAAATTCACGATTAGTTAATAGTCACCAAATTTAAAAAACACTTGTGAGCACTCGTCGTTTTGCAAGTATTTTTTTTATTTGGTGAGAAACCTTAGGAACGCGTCCAAAATAAGTTACTGTATTCTGACTTGTCTTTTGGGTCAAAACTGCGTTAGAGTTGCTTCGCCAGTTCGCTTCGCCCGGGTTTCGTTACGATGCTAGGCAGCACTTCGTGCGTTCAATTCGTAAATGCGATTTAATATCGCTTTTACTTGTTCAGCCTCAAATCTGCCTTGTTTTATTTTCCTCCCTTAGGGGAGGCTAGGTAGGGCTAACAAAATCCTGCGCGACAATATTCAGTACCTTATTTTCTCCTAATTCCTTAGCGATAAGTTAAGGAATGATATTTTGAAGGCTTTTTTATATCCCATAAATTTTTTGTATCTTTGCAATGCAAAACACTTAAAAATAAAAAATGCAATACAACACAGATAAAGATAAAATCCGTATCAGAATGTACGGGCGGAATGTCCAAAATTTATTGGCGCAAGCGCACAACATTGCTGACCGCGAAGAGCGGTCAGCGTTTGTAGGCGAAATAGTGTCGATGATGAATACGCTCAATCCGCAGGACAAAAAAGTGGAGGACTACAAATCTAAACTTTGGACGCATGCGTTTGAGATGATGGACTACGCGCTCGACGTAACGCCGCCCGACGGCGTGACTATCGCGCCGCCCGACGTGCGCAATCATACGCCGCATCACTTGCCCTACCCGCCGCGCGCGCACCGCAAACGCCACTACGGGTTTCATATTTATCGCATGATAGACAAGGCGATACACATGGCAGATGCAGACGAGCGGCGCGCCTACACCACTATCATAGCCGAATTTATGAAGATGGCGCAACGCACCTACAACCGCGAAAGCATTGAAGATGAGGTGATTAAATCAGATTTGCTGGAGCTTTCGGAAGGGCAACTCTCGATTGACGGAAATCTCAAAATCAAAAATATCGAGGGCAAAGCACTTAACTTAGTGATACCGTCGCTGAAAACAAACAACCGAAATACGCGCAACGGCGGCTCAAATAATAGCAATAATAATAGCAATAACAGCAACAATAATAGCAATTCGGGCAGCAATAACCGCCTGAAACAGGGCGCGATGGGCAGCGCGAAACAAGCCGTCGCTGCGCCGCGCACGAAGCAAAAAACAGAGCAACCGCCAAAAGCGGTGGCGGTAATAGAGCCGAAAGTGGTAGTTGCGCCTGTAGCGAATACGCCCGCTCCAAATAGCAATGCACCTGCGCCAGAAACGCAGCTATCAGACGCGGAGAAGGCAAAAAGAAAGAAGCGCAGAGGCGGCAAGAAGCACAAAAAGAATAAGGGCGGAGGGGAGTAAGTGTAAATAAAAAACGCCACATTTCGTATGGAAATGTGGCGTTTTTATTTGTTTATATTATGAAAAGTGATAAAATGTAATCCCATTTTACCCATCTCTTTTATCGTTTTACACTGCTGCTATCGGCTACGGGTCTGTCAAAACAGATGACCGCCGTTTCGGGGTCGTCGGGCAAGTATTTTACAATGTAGCGATTGCCAACACAACTATCTTCGTTTACTGAGCAATATTTAAGTCTTTGATAGCTCTGAGGATTGAAAATGCGATTATCTAACAGGGTGAGACAAGTTTCTATTCGTCCTTTTTTTGGCATATAAAAATTAAAGTAAAAGTAGTCGCGATTTCCGTGTCCTTTAGATACGGCATCAATATATGCTACGCTTTCTACGCCGTGCAGGAGTGCTTTTTTTTGATTTTTTATTGTTTTTGTCTCTATGTCATCTGTAAAAATAAGATATAAAAAAAAACAAAAAATACTCAATACTATTATTACATCGCTTTTAGTAACACCATCAGTATAATATTTATTAATTTTCATATCTAAAAAAGTTTACTAAAATTTGTGTAACATTTGATACTTACATGGACATATTATATTTTTATTTTTGTCAATAATACCATATAAAGAATTTTTGCATTTTAATACAGATAGTTGATTGCAATCTTTTTTTTGTTTATTTAGTATATCGTCTTCCTTTAAAATAGGGTCACATTTATCATTAGTATCAATTTTCTTCAAAATGAATTTTTCAAATAATTTCTCTTCTAATCGCCCAGCATCCAATGCTTTTTTTAGGAAAAAAAGCTCGTTTGGACGCAAGGGCGAAAAGGCTGTATCAACGGGATAGATATAAGCATCTTCTCTTTTTTTATCGCCATTGAGGATTGTGTTAGTTGCATCAAATGCGCTTCTAAGAATAATATAAGGGTCGTATTTTTCATCCAGTTTAGTACCCAACGTATCGTACATATTCCCTGTCTTCAAATCTATAATTCTATTTGCATACCAATACTCGGTACAAGGCGTTTTAAGGTATTGTGAAATGGGTATAATAATCTGTCCTTTTCTACCTATCAGCCCTTTTTTAACAATCCTTTTACCCCAAATATTTTTTTCTACATTCATTACAGAATAGCACCAATTATCACGGTAGGCATCTTCTTCGTCTATGGGTGAGCAGTCAGGAATGTAACCCTGGTCGCAAATACCGCCAAAGGTATTTACATCCATGTCTTTATAAAGTCTAATCAATGATGAATAGCGGTTTCCTTCATCAAAAAAAGTACCATCTACTACGTACAATGCAAAATTTTCAGCCCTAACTAAACTGTAAGGTCCCGCAATTTCTGTTCCAACACTATCTATTAAATACCAGTTTGTGCCGCCCGTTTCTTGCGCCCACAGATAAGTACCTTGTCTGGTGTTGTTGCTTACACAGCCTAATAGCGTACTCGCTATGAAAAAAAGTATACTATAGGTAAAAATAGATTTTAGTATTTTTTCTTTGACATGTTTAATAACCCAATCTAAATCCTCTTTGCTTACCAAAAACTCTTCTGTTTTAAGTTTTCTATTTTTCTATTTTCTATTAATACCAAAAGATTTATAATTCTCAGGTAAATCTATAGGAACATCTATTACCTGCTTTTTTTCTTTGGGGTCGTTATACTGCAAACTTGTTGTATTAGCAGTTAACGCGCCCAACACATTAGAAATATAATCGCCTACGGTAAGGTTCGCGGCTACCGTGCCATCTTCTAAGGTAAATGCCAGCATTTTATCATTTCCTTTAGATAGTCGCGGGTGCGCTAAATACGGTTTTTTTTGTACCTTATCCAGTGTTGCCCTATCTATCTCTTTATCAAAAGCATGAATAGGGTTGTTATTTGTTGCTCCGCCATCAATCCATGTACCTATCAAATACTCCTTTTCTACGCTTGTTAAATATGGATAGCTTATTGTTATAGAATTAGCGGGATAAGGTACAAACTTATCACTTTTATCCGTATAAATGGCTTCGGGATATACTTTTACTGGCGCAAAAATAGGGGGAATAGATGCCGATATGCGCACCGCATCAACCACTCGCATATTTGGAGTTGTTCTTACCGAAAAATAAAGAACCTCGCCCGGTTTTTCTAATTTTGTCCCCATTATAGCTAATTCTACACCTGTTTTTTGAAATAACTCCTTGAATGTTACTTGTCCACGACCATTTTTAGACATAATTTTATACCCGTGTTGAGCAATAATATCAATTAAGGTTTCTCTTATCTTTATGCCTGCATAAAGCCCGAAAGTAGTCGAAAAATTTTCAAGCATTGAAATTTTCTCTTCTGGGTTAAATTTGGGTAAAATATGAAGCCATTGTGCTACATCTACTGTTGTAGAACCTATATGATATTTGTCATACCCCCTTTTAGTTCGGAATGTATCTAGCTTAATTCCTTCCGTATTTCCTCTTTTATTTTGATATAAAATAGTAGGGTGAATGCAAAATTTATCTTGCCCCTTAGAAGTAGTTACAAGTTCATTTTGTAAATCTTTAAATTCTGCTATCTTCTCACTATTGGTTAAAAGCTCATAAATTTTCTCAACAGGCACACCCGTTGCGAGCAGTGCCGCAGTGATAGCTCCTGCCGACGCGCCTGCAATCCCCTTTATCTTCTTCGTATTTAAAACGTGAAAGTCAGGGTTTTCTTTCGAAGGTACTATAAACTGAATGCGTTTATCCTTAAATGCTTCTAATACACCTAAGTATGCGGCACCCTTTCCGCCCCCGCCTTCAAATGAAAGATACTGAATTTTTCTTATATCTATTGCCATCTCCTATTTCTCTATTACCTCAGGCTGAACCGAAATCGGGTTTCCATCGCTTGTATTCGTTTCCTTGCAGCAATCGCAACATTTGCAGGGTATTGTCGTTATTTTATTTTGTTGCAAGGTAGCGATGTTCAGCCCGTCTGCGTCTTCTTTTTTACAATCGCAAGGAAGCCCCGTGCCAGCTACCGCACCAGAAGCGGCTTGCATCACAATAAGTGCGGTCGGGACTACGGTTTCCCATTTCGCGCCTTCGGCAGCTACCGCCACATCTTTGTCGGCGTTCTTCATTTCAGTTTTAATCCAACTGTATTCGTCAGGGTAAACATCGCTGCCTATCGGTTGTACTTGTTGAGCAGATAAATACCAAGCTACGCTCGCCTCCATGCCGCGTTTGATAGGCACAAAAACGCGCGCCATACCTGCCTGCAAAAAGTTTTGAAATAGCGGGTCGGCGGCATCTTGAAGCTGCGAAAGTTTGACCCACTGCCGACGCGCTGTCCAGTAGTAAGGCAAAAATTCATACACCATTAACTCCCAGTCAATTGCGCCCTCGAGTAACTGAATGATTGGGCGATGCCCCGCCGCCCAGTCGTTATAAAACCAAGGCATACGCGATTCTACTTCCGATGGTGTGGTCGGTTGGCTCGGGTGATTCATCGCCTCCGACCAAGGCAGCATATTACTACTGTGGTGTCGCATCATTTGAATACACCATTTTTTGAGTTCGGTTTGTTCTACCACCCGATTGTAGCGCGGATTGCTACCGCGAATTTCGGTATCCGCGTCTTGCGCTTGCGCGATAGCGCGCTGATATTCGGATAGCTTACGGTCGTAAGCCTCCATAATTGCCTCAAAAGCTTCTAACTGCCATTGTCTGATGGTATCCTGCGAAGGCTCGCAGGTGATTTCTACCGTAAAAATATAATAATCGGCAGTAGAGCGAATCGCGATTGGAATTTTATCTACTAAATTAGGCAG
The DNA here is from genome assembly GCA_043778315.1 of Saprospiraceae bacterium. Taxonomy (GTDB): domain Bacteria; phylum Bacteroidota; class Bacteroidia; order Chitinophagales; family Saprospiraceae; genus JBEEMU01. Next base: position 20,696 of record JAYWGJ010000142.1, read on the forward strand.
AGAAAATGAAGCCGTACTATCAAAACCAGTGGCTTGTATTAATTGTCCGCCAATGATTATATTTGCATAATAGCCGTTACCATAGTAGCCTTGTATTCTAAAATTGCCACTCGTACCAGTATAGCCGTTGGGTACATCAATCGCTGCAGGTATTAAACTTGTTCTAAAATCCGCAGTTTTATTACAATCATACGCAACACTTATTGTTTTGTTTTCAGGAAATGCTTTTACGACTGCGCCGAAGGCTGCAGCCCATAAATGGTAGTTCCATGAAAATAGCTGATTAGGCGAGGTCAAGCCGTCATAGGTGTAAACCTGTTGATAAGTGGGCGGAGAAAAAGGATTTGGATTTGGATTTTGGACAAAAGTAATAGAGGTGACAATTGTTTTTACCTCCGACGGGTGCTGCGGTATTTTCACCGTCACACCATTAATTTTCTTTTGCGCTAAGGCGTAAGATAAAACGCGGCAGGCTCGGGAATAGTGAACTCCAAAATGGCGCGTTTGCCATAATTATACAATTGGTTTTCGAAAACCTTATCGACCCAACGATATAAACCCGAAACGTGCTTATCGTTGCCTCTATTATCCAAAATATGTTTTTGGAGTTCTTCGTATTCGGTGATTACTTTATGTGTGCGCTCCTCTTTTACGCGCTCTTGAAAGCGGCTCAAAGCACGGTCGACGGTGTTTTTGGCATACGAACTCGCCGTACTATTGCTATGCAATTCGCTATAATTGGTTGCAAAACCGCCACTAACGGTTACTTTAGTCGTCAAGTCGCCGCTCATCACGCTCACATTGCCATTAGTGGAAATATCAGAATTGATAACTTCTCTCATTTCGCGTTGTAACTCGAAACGCTCGGTAGTTTGTGAGTCTTTTTCTTGCATTGTTTCGCGCTCGGTACTACTGCTGTAACTATCCTCTGTATGTTGCAGACGACGGGTAGCGCGTTCTTTCATTTCGCCAGCCATGATGTTCTCGATGTGCGCTACTTCACCCGCTTTATAACAGATTACTTTTTGGCGAACAACTCTAAAATCAGCTACTTGTATGGGTATATAAGCTGTATCATTAGCTAACGGGCTGCCGTCTGCCAATCCAGAAGTACCAGACACCCGAAAGGTCGAGCCGTTTACGACGGCTACGTTTTCTTCAGCTATATTTTTATATTCGAACGCAAGCGACGACAACAAACCCTCGATAGTTTCGATAGCATATTCCATAGTTGTATCGGCTATCAAATCCTGCGCTTCTAATAATGCCAGCGTAGGTGCGGATAGTTTTGCCAAAATAACATCAATCAGTATTGGCGGTTGAGTAGGTTTTTGCGCGTTAATTTGTGCTTCGCGAGTATGCAAATCGTCGGTAACGGGTGCAGCAAGTTTGAATGGCTCTTTTTCTGTCGGTGCAATATCTATTTGGTCATTAGCTATCGGACGATTTTTTTGTTTTTGATAAAACCGTGATTTTGCGGTTTTCAACTCTTTAAGGGCAGTCACGAATTGTAAAAAAAGGGTATCACCTTTTGCGTCTTCAACAACTTCCTGTCTCGACGGCACCTCAGAATGCACCTCAATCGCATTATTGCGGCGGTTAAGTAAATTTGTGATAGCTTGCGGAATTATAATCGCAGTGTCCAAAAAATCACCAATAGTATCATTGCTTGCATTTGCCGATAAATGACTCATTTTTATGCCTAAACAAAGTATTTCAAGCATTTTGGTATCTTCTTTTCCTTCTATTAGTTGAAAAAAGAAATTATCCCACAAACGAAAAACATCTAACGTACTATCCGTGTTTTTATTTAATCGCGCGCTATTTTTGTGCAAATACTCGACAGCAAAGACTTCATTTTTAGTGCCATTAAAAATAAGTTTGGCAGCCGCTATATCAACAGTTTCTGCAATCGCGGCTTCATTGCTAAGATACGCCGCAGATGTCTTGAATGATTGACAGTGAGCGGCTACTTGTTGCGCTAAATCTTTGGCAGTGACCTCTAAGGTTGCCAATTGTGTGTAAAGCGTATTTTTTGCCTCCTCGTTCGGATAGCTAATAAATGCAGTGCTTTGTGCTGCCGTAGGTAGCACACCGTTTCTGATGGTTACAAAACGGAATAAATCTAACTCGTGCGAGTGAGTGGGAGCTAAAGAATTAATTGACATAGTTTGTGTGGTATTAAAATGGAGTGAAAATGAAATTTTTTGAAAGGAATTATCCTATTTTAATATAACAAAAACCGTACAAATATTCCATTTTTATAAATATTATTTTTTTATAAATGGCGGTTTATTCTCATAATAAAATAAAATTGTTTGAAATAATTATACACAAAACATTTATTACTATTTTTTTGAAAAATAAGATTTTTATTCTAAAATCATAAATAAGAAAATTTTATTGGTATAAGGTATGAAAAAAGTTAAAAAATAAACCGTGAAGATGCCTTTGGTACTTACTTTATACCAAACTCGCAAGCGAAGTGACAAAAAGCCAATAAAAATCAATACTATAATCAAAAAAAGGCGTATATTTGTGATGTAAGAACAAAAAATATTTATGTCAAAAGATATAATGAAAGATAATACCCAAATTGCACCAAGCACCTTGCTTTTTGCGTTAAATATTCAGCGACTTTTCTCCGCCGCCGTTGCCAAAGCGCAAGCCGAAAATCGGGCGCAAGGCTTACCGAATGTGTATAGCATCAACGGAACTATTGTAGAGCAACTGCCAAATGGCGAAATTATTGCGTTGAAAAACAAATTATAAGCCGTATATTTGCATTGTAAAATTAAAAACAGAACAAAATGGAACAGAACCAATTTAGTAATGTGCAGTTAGAGCTACTTAAAGTGTATTCGCATCAGCTTCCCGACGCAGATTTGAATGACTTAAAAGTGCTATTAGCTCATTTTTTTGCGGATAAAGCGATTACCGCAGCAGATACTGCGTGGGAGGAACGCAGTTGGGACGCAGCGCACGTTGAGCAGCTCTTGCAAACCAAGTTGAGAACGCCGTATTCATGAAAGTCGTTTTAGATACGAATATATTACTCGTTTCTGTTTCGCAAAAATCGCCTTTGCATTGGATTTTTACCGCACTCAAACGCGGTGACTTTGTGCTTTGTGTGACCACCGAAATACTCAACGAATATACCGAGATTTTGGAGCGGCACATGGGCGCGCGTGTAAGCGAGAACGTAATGGGCGCGCTCGAGAATCTACCTAATGTGGCGAAAGTGACCACATGGTATCGCTTTCACTTGCTACTCGATAGCGACGATAATAAATTTGTCGATTGTGCGATTGCTTGTAATGCGCATTTTATTGTTAGTCACGACCGCGATTTCAATGTCTTGTCAAAAATCCCATTCCCGAAAGTTGATGTTATCGACATTCCTACGTTTCAGTCCTTGCTTTCTTGAGATGTAAAGAGCAAAAAAATACATGAAGGTAAAATTATTACACAAAAAAAAGCGTTCTACCTGTTGAGTAGAACGCTTTTTTGCTATAAAATCCATAATTTAACTATTTACTCCCCTTCGCTACTCGCGCTCGGCATCACCATAATTTGGTAGGCATCGGTATTAAATTCGGTTTCGGGGACGGCAAAAGCGTTGATATTTTTGATGCGCAGCACCGTTTTTTTACTGCTTTTATCTGTCCGCGACAACTCAACCACCGTGCCTTTAAATAGTTCGCGCTCTGCGTCGGCTTCGCCACCGCTCCCGAGCAGCTTGTATTTTAGGTCTTGCGCGACCCACGCCTCCACGCTAAAACGGTCGGTTTGCACCAATGTTTTTTTGCACAAATGCCCGTCGATGGTTTTCGTTTCTTCGGTTTCGGTCACTTTTGGTGGCGAGGCGGCGAGTTTTTTGGCGCGTATCGGCGCGTTCGTGCCGTCGGCATTCGGGCTTTCGCTCGACATTTTGATGCCTTTTTTCTCTCCGTTTTGCTCGAAAAGCATGATTTTCGTCTTCGCCTTTCGGTCAGTGAATATCTTAAAATGCGTCATCGTCGCTGCGCTATCTACCGCGCCGTTTTGGGCGTTATCTAATGCCGACGTGCTGCGCGCACCCTTCGTGACGCAGTGCATCGTAACCGTTTTTATGCGTTTATCGACAGTCATAATACTCACGTCGTAGCTGCCCTCAAACTCCGCCGTTTGTGCCGCCGCGTATTGCGTAAGCAGCAAAAAAAGGAACAGAAAAGCAAGGTTGGGGCGGGTTTTTAATCGTTTTGTCATGCTAATTTCAATCAAAATTTTACGGTTTTTTGTTGCCGCAAAGGTACTTTAAATATTAGTAAGCTCCAAACCTATCAGGTTTTAGAAACCTTATAGGTTTAAATCTGAACTGCTTGCTTACGCTAATAAATCGACGATTTGCTCTGGATTTTGCTGCATTTTCGTGCGAATGTGCCGCAGCGCGTAGCGCATACGCCCGAGAACGGTGCTGAGGTTGCTGGCGGTGGCTTCGGCGATTTCTTTGAAACTAAGGTCGGCAAAATGCCGCAACACGACTACCTCGCGCTGGTCGGCAGGCAGACTATCTAACAAAAACAAAAGTTGCTCGTGCATTTCGCTGCGAATAAACGCCTCCTCCGCGTTATCGGCGTGGTACTTTCTTTTCTTAAAGAAATCGTGGTCATGTTCCAATAAAATCATACCTTTGTGCTTTGGCGCACGAAGGTAATCGATGGTAAGGTTGCGCGCTACACGCACCGCAAAGCCGCCGAAGCGACCTTCTTCCGTGTATTTGCCTGCGCGAAGAATGTCGATGATACGAATAAACGCTTCTTGAAATAAGTCCTCCGCCTGTTCGCGGTCGCGAACGAGCAAATAGATGGTCGCATAAACCTTACTTTTATGACGTTTGAGGAGTTCGGCAAATGCCCACTCGCTACCACTTTTGTAAAGGGTAATCAATTCTTGGTCGTTAAGCAACGCTACCTTTGTCATACACACAGACGCGGTTAATGCCATAAACTATGGCTTAGTGAAACTGTTTTGTACAGGTTTATTGCTATAAAGAATTGATTTAAAGATTAAAAAGTAGGGAATGAAGCGTCTTGGTATTTTCAATAATAATTAAATAGTGACAATCAATTGTTTCAATTCTCAATGATTGCTTTGCAAAAGTACAACATTTTTTCTTAACACAACTTTAATGCACCAAATTTTTTTTTATTTTTTTTATTTAGTCTAATATTAATATTAAAATAATAATCAAATTATCTTTGCAGAATGATAAAAAGGCATGCAATAAACGTACCAATTGTCAATATTTGACTATTTTAATTGCAATTATAACAAAAAGATACAAATAATGTTATAGAGTGTTAAAACTGCATTACTGTAAAATAAAATTTCGTAAACTATAAGAAATGCCAACAAACCAAAAAATTGAGATTAAGGGCGCACGGTCTAATAACCTCAAAAATATAGACGTAACGATACCGCGCAACGAGCTAGTAGTGGTGACGGGCGTGAGCGGAAGCGGCAAAAGTACCCTGACGATGGACACGCTGTACGCCGAAGGACAACGCCGTTATGTGGAGAGTTTGTCGTCGTATGCGCGGCAGTTTTTGGGTAGAATGAAGAAGCCCGAAGTGGATTATATCAAAGGAATTTGCCCTGCAATCGCTATCGAGCAGCGCGTGAGCGGCAGTAATTCGCGCAGTACGGTTGGCTCAATGACCGAAACCTACGAGTATTTGCGCCTTTTGTATGCGCGGGTCGGGCGGACGTATTCGCCTACTACGGGCGAGGAAGTGCGCAAGCACGAAGTGACCGACGTAGTGAAATACCTACAAAAATTACCAACCGAAACGGGCATTTATCTGCTCATTCCGTTTGCGGTACACGACGGACGCAGCACCGAGCAGGAGCTAAATTTGTTGCTACAAAAAGGGTTTATACGCCTGCTAAGTGATGGTAAGACGCTCCGCGTGGAAGATGCGTTGCTCGACACCGACAGCATTAATATTGCATTAACATATATATTAATAGACCGTTTTGTGTTGCCCGTAGTGGAAGAAGAGAGTCTTTGGCAGCGCGCCGCCGACTCCGCGCAAACCTGTTTTAACGAAAGTGGCGGCACTTGTATGGTACATTATACTATTGTAAATCAAGACGTTGTATATAAAAATTTTAATAATAAATATGAAGTTGATGGGCAAGAATTTCCTGAGCCGACGCAGTATTTATTTAATTATAATAATCCTTATGGCGCGTGTCCGCAATGCGAAGGCTACGGCAAAACGCTGGGCATCGACCGCGATAAAGTGATACCCGACAAGAGCAAATCGATGTACGAAGGCGCGGTGGCGTGTTGGCGCGGCGAGCAGTTGGGCGAATGGCACCGCTTGTTTATGAAGTCGGCGCATCACTTCGATTTCCCCGTGCATCGCGCCTGGCGCGACCTCGAACCCGAAGAGCAGCAATTGATTTGGAGCGGCAATAAATGGTTTCGGGGTATCAACGATTTTTTTAAGGAAGTAGAAAGTCAAACCTACAAAATACAATACCGCGTGATGTTGGCGCGATACAGAGGCAAAACGAACTGCCCGAGTTGCAACGGCACGCGCCTGCGCAAAGAAGCGAGCTATGTAAAAGTGGGCGGACGGGCGATAACGGAGCTTTATTTTATGCCGATAACGGAGCTGCTGCCGCATTTTGCAGCGATGCAACTCAACGAATTTGACGCGGCGATAGCGAAGCGGCTGCTGCAAGAAGTCACTACGCGCCTCGAGTTTATGGTGAAGGTTGGCTTAGGATATTTGCATTTAGACCGCGTGAGTTCGTCACTTTCGGGCGGCGAAACACAGCGCATTTACCTCACACGGACGCTCGGCTCCAACCTCACTTCGTCGCTCTATATCCTCGACGAACCGAGTATTGGGCTGCACCCGAGAGATACGAATCGCCTCATCGATGTACTCAAGAACCTACGCGATATGGGGAATACGGTTGTGGTCGTGGAACACGAAGAGGACATGATTCGCAACGCGGATTACTTGATAGATATAGGTCCGGCGGCTGGTGTGCATGGCGGAAATGTGGTTTTTCAGGGCAAGTTTTCGGACATTTACGAACGGGCAGGCGATAGCCTTACGGCGAAATATATGAACGGCTCGATGCAAATACCGATACCGACGACGCGCCGACAATGGCTCAGTAAAATAGAGCTGACCGACGTGCGCGAACACAACCTCAAAGGCTTCGATGTGGCTATTCCGTTGGGTGTAATGACCGTGATTACGGGCGTGAGCGGAAGCGGCAAAACAACTTTGATTAAGCAAATATTATACCCCGCGCTCGCGAAGCACGTTGGCGAAAGCACGGCAGAAATTTCGGGTAGTTTTTCGGAGCTACGCGGCGACCTCACGCGGTTCAACCGCGTAGAAATGATTAATCAAAACCCGATTGGAAAGTCGTCGCGCTCCAACCCTGTCACTTATGTGAAGGCTTACGACGATATTCGCGACCTGTTCGCTAATCAGCAACTCTCCAAAATAAAAGGGTTCAAGCCCAAACATTTTTCGTTTAATGTGGAGGGCGGACGCTGCGAAAGCTGCAAAGGCGAAGGCGAGCAAATCGTAGAAATGCAGTTTTTGGCAGATGTACGGCTCGAGTGCGAGGTGTGCAAAGGCAGGCGGTTTCAGGCGGACGTACTCGAGGTGCGGTTTCGCGAAAAAAATATTTTCGACGTATTAAGTATGAGTATCGAGGACGCGCTGCAATTTTTTGCACAAGAAAAATCGATTATTGATAAAATAAAACCGCTCAACGACGTAGGTTTAGGCTATGTGCAGATGGGACAATCGTCGAGTACGCTTTCGGGCGGCGAGGCGCAGCGCGTCAAATTAGCATCGTTTTTGAGTAAAGACAAAGCAACCGAACACATCGTTTTTATATTTGATGAACCGACTACTGGGCTGCATTTTCACGACATCGGGCGGCTGCTCGACGCGCTCAACGCGCTGGTCGAAAAAGGGCATACCGTACTCGTGATTGAACATAATATGGAGGTAATTAAGTCCGCCGACTGGGTGATAGACCTCGGACCCGAAGGCGGCAACGCGGGCGGTCACTTGGTTTGTTGCGGTACCCCCGAAACCGTCGCGCTGTGCGAAGGCTCTTATACGGGGCAGTTTTTGAAAGAAAAATTGAATATAAAAGCAATAAAATTGAATTCAAAAGAGGAAAAAACAAGTACAAAAAAGAAAAAATAACGAAATTGTATATCTGTTGGCTACTCCCAAAACCCATAAGGTTTTAAAAACCTTATGGGTTTAAATATAAATTAGAAAAAAATAATCAGACCATTATGAAAATTATTAGTTACAATATAAACGGTATTCGCTCCGCTACAACGAAAGGTTTGGTGGATTGGATAAGCGAAGAACAGCCCGATATTATCGGTTTTCAAGAAACGAAAGCACAGCCCGCGCAAATCCCTGTCGAGTTATTTCATGCCGCAGGTTACGCGCATTGTCAGTGGTTTTCTGCCGAAAAACTCGGGTATAGCGGCGTAGGCATTGTGTCAAAAATTGCGCCTGATTTAGTTGTAATGGGTTGTGGTATAGCTGATTACGACCGCGAAGGTCGCGTTATTCGCGCCGATTTCGGCAACCTAACTGTCGTCTGCGCTTATTTTCCTTCGGGTACTTCTGGCGACGAGCGACAGGCGGTAAAAATGGATTTTTTGGCAGATATAGAAGAGTGGGCGGAGAAACTGCGCCGCGAACGCCCGAACCTAATTCTACTCGGCGACTACAATATTGCGAACAACGACATAGACATTCACAACCCAAAAGGCAACAAAAAAACCTCAGGTTTTTTGCCCGACGAGCGCGCTTGGCTCACCCGTTGGTTCGCGTCGGGCATGACCGATGCGTTCCGTTTTCTGAACCCAGACCTGCAAACTTACTCGTGGTGGAGTACGCGGTTCAACTCCCGCGCAAGTGACAAAGGTTGGCGCATAGATTATGTGTCGGTGACGGACGCGCTACGCAGTCGCCTCCGCTCGGCGCGTCACGCGAACGAAGCGGTGCATAGCGATCATTGCCCTGTGGTGGTTGAATTTAACGATTAGTTTTATGGCAACGCACAACACGCTCGGCGCGCTCGGCGAAATGCTTGCGGCGGCGCATTTAGTGGCAAACGGCTACGAAATATTGGCGCAAAACTACCGCTACGGCAAAGCAGAAGTCGATATTATAGCGACAAAAAATAAAGAAATTATTTTTGTAGAAGTCAAAACACGCAGTTCCGCCGCTTTTGGGCTACCCGAAACCGCCGTTTCGCGCCGCAAACAAGAGTTTATGCTCGCTGCCGCGTCTAACTTTATGTACGAAAAAGACTTAGAAGACACCGAAATTCGGTTCGACATCATTGGTATTGTGATTGATAAAAAAACACAAAAAACGATTGATTTTTCGCATTTGGAAAACGCTTTTTTTCCGAATTGGTTATTCTGAACGGCGTTAGGGTTTTAACCCGAACTTGTCCTAATTTTTTGCGGACTAACCTTTACTAAAACCATTTAAGAACCAAATAAATTCAACTATAATATGTATTTACTTCGTTTAGAATGGCTCAAAATACGGTCATATCGGTTGTTTCAAGTCATCAGCATTTTGTTTATGCTGCTGCTGCCGCTCTGTTTTCTTATCGGTAAAATGATGGGCGACTTGCCCAAAATTTTCGGTGACATCAACGATTTTTATATGTTTCCGCGCGTGTGGAGCGGCTTAGGTTACGCCGCTAATTGGCTATCTTTTATCTGTTTTGGTTTTTTGGGCGTGCTGCTTTTTACGAACGAAGTGAGCTATCGCACCCTGCGGCAAAACGTGATTACGGGCATCAGTCGGCGCGATTTTTTGGTTAGTAAAGTACTAATGATTTTCGCTATCAGCGTAGCTGCAACCTTGTATTATATAGCTTGTGCGCTCTTTATTGGCTACACAAATACGGCTTATGTGTTCGCTTCACGGGTGACGGAGGGCGGCGATTACGCGCTCCGTTTTTTGCTACAATGCTTCGGATATATGTCTATCGCCTTCCTTTTTGGCGTACTCACGCGACGGTCTGGCTCAGGTATTTTCTTGTATTTTATCTACGGTTTGTTTGGCGAACGCATCATTCGTTATTTTTTACACAGTTATATATTGGGTAAAAAATTGGGCATCAGCTACATAAATGCCATACATTATTATCCGATTAACGCCCTAAGCGACCTCCTGCCCGCGCCCGTCAGCAACATGACAAAAATGACGACCGACAATAATATGCAGCTATATTTATCGTTCACGGAAGCGACCGTTTGCAGCGTTATTTTTATTATTTTAGCTTACGCAATAAGCGCATTAGTGCTAAACAAGCGTGATTTATAGTTTAAAATTATTTTAATATGTTCTTATAATCCTATTATTTTGTTAAAAAATGATGATATGTGACTAAAATACGCTTAAAATTTGCGTTCTTTGCAGAGTGAAAATCAAAATTAGGTATCATATTACAGTAATATTATATACGTTTATAAATACAAAAACTCAATCATTTTATAATCTTTAAAGCAATTATCAGTACTCAAAATCATTTATGAAATCAATTTGGAAATCAATTTTACTCTGCCTGCCGTTCGGTTTAGGTATGATACAAACGGCTCACAGTCAATCAGATGCGACGCTATTTACCGTTGGAAATACGCCTGTTTCGGTAGCTGAATTTCGCTATATTTATGCTAAAACGAACGGCGCGAAAGCGACTTACGGCGAAGCATCGTTGCGCGAATATTTGGATTTATACACTAAGTTCAAACTCAAAGTGGCGCGCGCCCGCGATATGCGCTTAGACACCGTTCCCGCGCTCCGCGACGAACTCGACGGCTACCGCTCGCAGTTGGCAAAATCGTACTTGATTGACCGTACTTTGGTGGAGCAATTGGCGCGAGAAGCCTACGACCGCAGCAAACAAGACGTTTTTATCAGTCACATATTGGCTACTTTTCCTGCTAATCCAACGCCTGCCGATACCCTTTCTGCTTACCGCAAAGCGCAAGCCGCGATGAACCGTTTGAAGGCAAACGAAGCCTACGAAAAAGTAGCAAAAGACGGCTCTGACGACGCAGGTACTCGCGATAACGGCGGTAAAATTGGCTGGTTCACAGCATTACAATTGCCTGGTTTTTACAATTTGGAAACCGCAGCGTACACCGTTCCTGTCGGTTCGTATAGCGAAATCGTGCGTTCGCCGTTGGGTTATCACATCATAAAAGTGAACGAACGCCGCAGGGCTTACGGCGAGGTAAAAGTCGCACATGTATTAATGCGTATCAAAAAAGACGCTACGCAAGGTCAAAAAGACTCCGCTTTGCTCAAAATCAATCAAATTTATACGCGCTTGTCGCAAGAGAAATTTGAGGATTTGGCCCGTATCGAGTCGGAAGACAAAGTAACGTCGTCGAAAGGTGGCGAAATTGGTTGGTTCACCATCAATAAATATGAGCCTGCTTTTGAAGATGCAGCGTTTACGGTAAGCAAAAACGGCGACTACTCGAAGCCTTTTCAGAGCAGCTTAGGTTGGCACATTATCAAGCGGTTAGACCGCAAAGAAAACGTACCTTACGAGGACATGAAAAACGAGTTGATGGGCAAAATCAAGCGCGACAGCCGTTTCGATAGAGCGCAGGAGGCGATGGTCACGCGCATCAAAGCGGAAGCAGGCTTCACGGAGGCGACTGCCGTGAAAGACGCATTTGTGAAAGGCTTGGGCAAAGACTTTTTGGGGTATCAATGGAAACCCGAAATCAAGGACGAAGACCGCACCAAAAACGTGTTTACCGTAGGTACAAAATCGGCGAAAGTGAGCGAACTCACGACCTATATGGAGCGTTCCGCGTCGGGCAGAGCGCGTCGCGGCGCAGAAGCGAATATCAACGAAGTATTCAACGAGTTGTACGGAAAATTTGTACAAACGAAGGCTTTGGAGTACGAAGAAACGCAATTAGGCAAAAAATACCCTGAATTTCGCTCGCTTATGCGCGAATACGAAGAAGGTATTTTGTTGTTTGAAGCCACTAAACGCATGGTTTGGGACAAGGCTTCGGAGGACAGTTCGGGCTTAAAACGCTTCTACGAAGACGGCAAAAGCAAGTATATGTGGGGACAGCGTGTGCGCACGGTGAAATATAATGTGAATAGCTCGGACGAAAAATTATTGGCGAAAGTCAATAAATCGGCGATGAAAAACGACCCGAAAGCGATGCTCAAAAAGTTCAATAAAAAAGGCGCGCTCACGGTTATCACTTACGAAGAGGCGATTGTAGAAAAGGGTAAAAACCCTGTTGTAGATGCGTTGAAATGGGAAAAAAATACGCAATCCGCTTGGACGAAAGTGGCAGAAACGAACTCGTTTACACAAATAACGGACGTGGTTGCGCCTACGATAAAAACGCTGAAAGAGGCGCGTGGCTATGTAGTAGCGGATTATCAAGAGTTTTTGGAGCGCAAGTGGCTCGAGGATTTGCGCAAAGCATATCCTGTTAAAAATGAAGATGCGGCATTTAATGGCTTGATTGGGAATAAATAAGCAATTAAATTCTTTTATTGAATAAAAAAGCGGTTACGAACAAATTTGTTCGTAACCGTTTTTTGCATTATAAATTGAGGTTATATAATTTATAAATCCTCGAGTTCCATTATCGCATCGGTTTTGCGGAGCAAATAGGCTTTTAGAAACGGCATCAAATCGCCGTCCAAAACCGTTTGTGGCTTAAACGATTTGTGTCCGCTTCGCATATCCGTGACGTATTGTTTATCTAATACATAACTCCGAATTTGACTACCCCACTCCACTTTTTTCTTGCCTGCTTCTATCACGTCGCGGGCAGCGTTGCGCTTGCGCAACTCCATTTCGTAGAGTTGCGAGCGGAGCATTTGCATACAAATTTCGCGGTTGCCGTGCTGCGACCGCCCTTCCTGACACGAAACGACGATGCCCGACGGCAGATGCCGAAGCCGCACCGCCGACTCCGTTTTATTGACGTGCTGCCCCCCCGCGCCCTGCGCACGGAAAGTGTCCATTTCTATATCGGCAGGGTTGAGATTGACGACGATAGTGTCGTCGACCAACGGATAGACGTAAATAGAGGCAAACGAGGTCTGCCGTTTGCCCTGCGCATTGAAGGGCGAAATGCGCACTAAACGGTGAACACCGTTCTCGCCTTTAAGGAAACCGTAGGCGAGGTCGCCCGAAATTTCGAGACTCGCGGAGCGAATACCCGCTACGTCGTCGGGCTGATAATCGAGTTCGCGCACCTTGTAGCCGTTTTTTTCTGCCCACATCAAGTACATTCGGTAGAGCATCTGCGACCAATCGCAACTCTCCGTCCCGCCCGCGCCGCTATTGATTTCGAGTACGGCGTACAGGTTGTCTTCGGGCGCGGAAAGCGTCGTTTGCATTTCGAGGTCGTCGAGCGCGTCGGCGAGTATTTCGCGTTGTGCATCTACTTCCTCGACGGTCGCTACGTCTTCGCGCTGAAACTCCATTAGCACCTCGAGGTCTTCGAGGTGCGCGTTTGCGGCTTCGTAGCCTTTCACGGCAGCGCGGAGTTGTCTGATTTCGCGCATGACTTTTTCGGCACGCGGCGAATCACTCCAAAAATCGGGCGCGAGGGTCAAGCCCTCTTTGTCTTCTATCAATAATTTTCGGTTATCGATGTCAAAGATACCTTCTTAAAGACTCCAATCTATCTTTTAGCGAGTTGAAATTTTCTATAGTCATGGCTTATTTTTTTAAAAATGAAAAATTTATTTTTTATGATAATTCCGTAATAATTTACTTATTTATCTATCAATTCAGTATCCAAAATATATTTGAACTTTCGTAAAATAGCGATAATTTGCATCAAATCTGCTTTTTTGGTACAATCATAAGCGTCTGATACACAATAGGTTCGGTCTTTTAGAATGACAAAATTCCAGTATCGTCCCGTCACCTCGCAGCCGTATATTGGCTTACCATTATTATTTTTTTGCTGTGCAATAAGAAACGCCTCGAGGAGTTGCGCCATCGAGTCGCCCGTCGGTCGCTTACTAGGTTTCCACTCCTGAAAGTGAAAATATGGGTGTTTAGGTGTGTCGAGTACGCCCCTTGCTATCATATAATCGGTCTTAGTTTTTAGGTAATAACCGTCCACCGTAGCGTCTATGGTTTTCTCAAAAAAGTTATTGTACTTCTTTGTATTGCGCAAATAACCTAATTTTAGAACGAATGCGATAAAAAGCATCTTCAAATCCTCCTCCTGCCAACCCATAATATGTTGTACCGCATCAGTATGAATTTCGTCGAATAATTCTTGCTCCGCCGATGTGAGTGTCGTCGTTGTGCCTGTCCAAGTCTGCATAATCGAGTGCGCCGTATTCCCGAGTAATCGCGTCAAGCCAAACATCTCGTAAAGCTCCGCTTCCGTGTATGATTTTATTTTATTTGCCATAATGAATGATTTTTTTACTTATTTGTCTATCAATTCGGTATCCAAAATATATTTGAACTTCCTTAAAATAGCGATAATTTGCATCAAATCCGCTTTTTTGGTACAGTCATAAGAATCTGATACACAATAGGTTCGGTTTTGCAAAATGACGAAATTCCAATATTTCCCTATAATTTCGCAACCGTACATTGGCTTACCATTATTATTTTTCTGCTGTGCAATAAGCAACGCTTCCAACAATTGTCCCATCGAGTCGCCAGACGGATTTTTGAATGGTTTATACTCTTGAAAATGAAAATAAGGAGCTTCATGTATGCCATACGCGCCTTTTGCTAGCATAAAATCCGTTTTGGTTTTTAGGTAATATCCATCTACGGTTGCATCGATAGTGCGTTCAAAAAAATTAGCATAATGCTCTGTATCTTCTATTCTTCCAAGCATCAAAACATAAGTGATAAACTGCATTTTTAACTCCTCCTCTTGCCAACCTACGATATTTTTAAGCAAATTAGCGTAAATTTTATTAAAAATACGCTCGTCCAACTCGTCCAGCTCCGTACTAGTTGATGTCCACTCTGCCATGAGTGGATAAGCTGCATTTCCAGTAAGACGAGTTAAATTAAATGTTTTTAATATTTCGCCTTCCGTATATGATTTTACTTTATTTGCCATAATAAATGATTTTTTTACTTATTTGTCTATCAATTCGGTGTCCAAAATATATTTGAACTTCCGTAAAATAGCGATAATTTGCATTAAATCCGCTTTTTTCGT
>JAYWGJ010000143.1:0-7523 GCA_043778315.1 Saprospiraceae bacterium
CAAGGGCAAACATTACGTTTCTAAACATTTTAATATAGAGGAAGAAACAGGCGAAAATATTTTGGACGATATTAAATATGCGTTTATTCAATTGACGAAATTTAAGAAAAAAGAACACGAATTAGTGACTCCAATAGACAAATGGACGTATTTCATCAAAAATGCCAAAAACCTCAAAATCATTCCTGACTATGTAGATGATGCAGGTTTGCGCATCGCTTTTGAGGAAGCGAACAAACATAACTGGAAAAAAGAAGAGTTGATGGCTTACGATAATATTGGCATTCGCGAAACGGATATAAAAATGGAACGCGAATTTGCATTTGAAGAAGGGATTGAGATGGGAAAAGCCGAAGGGATTGAGATGGGGAAAGCCGAAGGGAAAGCCGAAGGGATTGAGGTGGGAAAAGCCGAAGCCGAAGCACAACTAATTTTAGGTATGGTAAAAGCGGGATTACCCACAAGTCAAATCGCGCTTATTAGCAAAAAGACAGAAGAAGAAGTGCAGCAAATCATCGCACAACATAAAGAATAAAAAGAGGAAACACGTTCCTTAGATAAGAAAAGCGTAAAACTTAGGTTGTCCGACCTAGGCTTTACACTTTCCTTATTTTATTGTAATAAATACCTTTCGCTTATCGCTAAAACAAGCAAAATTACTTAAAACTTACCTAAAATCTATCCAAATTCATTACTTTGTTCCAAGCGGCAACAAAATCTCTGATGATTTTTTTGCCGCTATCCGCACAAGCATACACCTCTGCTACGGCGCGCAACTCCGAGTTCGAGACAAAAATCAAGTCGGCACGAGTAGCCGCGAGTGACGACCTCGAGCGATATATCACACGGGTTGCCAAAAACGACCGAAGGGCAATCTTGCTGCTATCGCTGCCAAAGGCGCGAAGTTTTCGGAGGACAAAGACAAAAAGAAAGCTGCTGTCAACAACCGCGAAGGCGTTATCATCGGCGATAGATGCAAAGTCACTAATTTTTATATCATGGTACAAAATGTAAACTAATTTCGCCCAACCACTTAGGTATCAATTTTTGGTCAGTAATGTAACCGCATTCCCCATTTGGACTGAATCGTTGAACCTTTCATTGAAGTTCTGCTTCGTAAGACTCCCAGACGTGGAGATACAAAACTATAAGTTTGACTGATTTTTGCATATCTTTCAAATAAATTTTATCTGCACTCTGTTTTTACCTGTTTTTTAACCCGTAATCTATATAACTTGATACTTTCTATCTTCTTCGTTTTGCTTTTGCGGGTGCAGGCGCGGCTTTCTTGATGACTAATTTATCTCCTGGATTGAGGTCGCCGTCGCTTTTTTTACCAATTTTGTTCATTTCGCGTAGCTCCTTGATGTCTATTTTATTGCGCTGCGCGATAGTAGAAAGGTTATCGCCTTTCTTGACAATCAAAGTCGTTTCTTTCGATGCTTTTACGTTGAGTTTTGCGGGTGCAGCAGGGTGTTCTTTGCGGTCTTTGCGCTCGTTGCGCACCGACATACGCGGCGATGCGTTCACTGCAACGCTCGTACCTACGTTTTCCCACTGCGGCACGTCCTCGTTAATTGTAGGGCGCGCAGCGTAGTTTTCGCTGCTGCTTTCGTTAATTATCTGCGGCATCGGCGCATCAGGATTGTTCACAAAATTATTGAACGCAACGTAGCCCGCAAGCGGCAACGTGATGCGGTAACCTTCTGCATTAGCAGGAACAACTCCGCGACGGAACGCAGGGTTGAGGTAAGTAATTACGCTCGGTGACAAGCCCGTAATCTGACCGATTTGACGAAAATTCGTCATGCGCGTCACCATAATACTTTCGGTATTGAGGAGTTGCTCTTCTATATTAGCAGGCTGAATTTCGTGTACATCGTGGTAAGCCATCAAGTAGTTAGCCGCGATAAACGCAGGCACATAATTGCGGGTTTCTTGTGGAAGGCGCGTGTATATTGTCCAAAAATCAGCAATTCCGCCCGTTTGCGCGATAGCGGCATCTACTCTACCGGGTCCGCAGTTGTACGCCGCAATAGCGCAATGCCAGTTGCCGTAGCGGTTGTATAGGTTGGATAAAAAGCGGCAAGCCGCGTTAGACGCTTTGTAAGGGTCGAAGCGTTCGTCGACGTTACGGTCTATTTTCAAACCCCAAATACGACCCGTTTCGGGCATAAACTGCCATAAACCGCCTGCACCTGCGGGCGAAACCGCAAAAGGATTGAGCGCGGACTCTATTACAGCTAAGTTTTTGAGTTCGTTTGGTAAGCCGTTTTCGGCGAGCGCACGCTCAAAAATCGGCATATACATCTTAGCGCGACCGAGTATGATTTGCGAACTTTCGCGTCTATTATATATATAGCCAAAAATATGCGACCTCACTACATCGTTAAAAGGTAAATCAATCGTTCGGGCGATGCTTTGCAACTGCGACCGCATCTCGTCGTCGGTAAAAATAGCGTTCAAGCCGTCTGGCGCGTTATCGGCAGCTATTTCTTGTGGCGTAAAGCTCGGAAACGCTGCAGCGTATGTTTTTGTGACAGCCAAACCAGCTATCAGACTAAGCGACAGCGCACCCGTCCATAAAGTTTTTTTATTCAACATAATTGTAAACGTAATTTTGGTATTGGTTTTTTATAAGAAATGGTAAAATACAAGTGTCCCCTATCACAAATGTAGGGTATAAAGATTTAGTACGCAAACTTTATTTTGTTTTTTTTGTCAAAACAATAGAAAATAAGATTTATTTAACTGTATTAGATTTTCTCTATGTATGATTTATGTGATAAATAAAACTAAATATATTTGTTTCATTATGGCTTTGTGCCAATAACTGCAAGCCGATAGGCAAGCCGTCGGCAGCGTGTACGCCTGCGGGAAATGCAACGGCAGGTATGCCGCAAAGATTTGCCTGTACCGTAAATATATCGGACAAATATATTGCCGTAGGATTACTTTGCTTCTCGTTGATAATGAAGGGTTTAGTTGCCGTAACAGGGCATATTATAAAATCAAAATCCATCAAAATTGCATTTGTTTTTTCTTGTATTAAGCGGCGCACTTTTTGCGCCCGCGTGTAATACGCATCGTAAAAGCCCGAACTTAGCACAAAAGTCCCGAGCATAATTCTGCGTTTCACTTCTGCACCAAAGCCATTATTTCGTGACATAGTATAAGTGTCTAAAATATTTTTTTGCGTATTTATTTTTTTTCCATATCTAATCCCGTCGTAACGTGCTAAATTAGCAGAAGCCTCTGCCGTAGTGAGTATGTAGTAGGTCGGCACTAAGTAATCGAGTAGCTCAAAGTCAATCGCAGTTACCGTCGCGCCTTGTTCGCGGTAGCGCGCAATCGTCGCTCGCATCGAGGCGCGTACCTCTGCATCTATATTTTCATTATCCAATATATTATTATAATACGCAATACTATGTTTTTGATTTTGTGACTTATTTTCTATTTCGTCAATTGGTGGTTTTGCACCAATGCAAGTACTATCTTTACCATCAATACCTTCTATTATTGGCAAAATAGCTTGTATATCCAAAATATTATTTGCTAATACACCAATCGTATCAAACGACGAGGCGTAACCCAATAAGCCGTGTCGCGAAATGCGCCCATAAGTAGGTTTATAGCCATAAACGCCGCACCACGCGGCGGGCTGCCTCACCGACCCGCCCGTATCCGACCCCAGCGCAAACAAGCAACAGCCTGCCGCGACCGCCGCCGCCGAGCCACCCGAAGAGCCGCCAGGGACACGAGTCGGGTCGTGCGGATTGCGGGTAACGCCATAGCAAGAATTTTCGTTTGTGCTGCCCATACCAAACTCGTCGCAGTTCACGCGCCCAATAATGAGCGCGTCGGCTGCCACGAGCCGCTCTACCACCGTTGCCGAATACGGCGAAACGAAGCCGTCCAAAATCGCCGAGCCGCCCGTAACGGTATGCCCTTCGTAGCAAATCACGTCTTTCAGGGCAACGACTGCGCCATACAGCGCGCCCAATGTCTCGGGCGCGTCGCGCCGCCGCTCGTCGAGCAGCTCTGCCGCCGCCAGTACTTCATCGGTATATATCTGGACGAAAATATTAAGGTGAGCAGTTGCAGCTATCTGCGTTAAATATTCCTTAACAACCGCAACGGCTGTCGTTTCGTTATTGCGCAAAGCCAGTTGCAGGTCGGATATAGTGTTGTAAATCAAGTGATTGTATTTTATAACCGCAAAATATTGCGGTTGTACGTTCGGTAGAACCGCAATATTTTGCGGTTAGGAAATGATTAGGCAACGAAACAGCGTTTCGTTGTACTGGTGCGGCAACGAAACAGCGTTTCGTTGTACTACACGAACCGTCGATACGCCAGCTCAATTCTATCGGATACGTCGCCGTCGCAAGCCGCGAGGTAGTCGCTGTACGCGCACGGAAAAAGCCGATGCCGTGCTTTTTTTTCATTGTCACCGCTCGGCACTTGCACCCACCAGCGTTCGCTGCGCGTACTCTTCCAAAACGTGAGTTGATGCTGCGAGTCTTTTAGGCTTACGATATATTCCTTAAAATTGCCCGCTCGGAGCGGATAATCGTGTTTGCGCGAAGCAAAACCCTCTATAAAATACCAAATCGTTTGGGCGGCGAGGGCTGCGGTTTGTGCGTTTGTATCTGTAGCAATATCGATATTATAAATACTAAACGAAGTCAGTTTGTCGTTTAAACCCGCGTAGCGCGCCACTTGACACACCTCTTCGGAGGTCAATCCGTTCGGCGAAGCGGTCGGGCAGGCGGGTGCTTCCGCTTTTTTTATAGCAGCAAAATCGAGCGCAATCGCGTCTGCGTCGCGCAAAACGGGTTCTGCCTCCTCCAAATTATTTTTGAGTTTGCCTAAACGCAGGTACTCAAAGTTATGCGCGTCGAGCCATTCCAGCACTTTCGGGTCGTTGAAATGCGACTGATACGCCAAGCAAGAAAAATTAAAAAGGTAGCAATCGGGCTGCGCGATGATGCGATTAATAAAAAACTCGGGGTGCGTTTGCCAACCCGACTCGGCAGAGTACGGCACGCGGTCGGCGAGCAGCGCGAAATTGAGCAAAAAATCTAAATGTCGGTACGATTTGTACTGTATATAAGGTGTCGCAAAACTCTTTCCGCCCAACAAAATAGGTATAATGCCCGCCGTGATGAGTTCTTGCAGTACGGGAACAACGGTTTCGGTTTGGTTTTTGCGGACATTGCCGAGGTCGTAAATCGTGATATTCGCCCACGGAAAACTAAGCGCGTAAAGCTGCGCGCGCACCGCGTCGGCGAGTTTGGCATCTAAGCCGATGAGCGCGAGCTGCGTCTGCCGTAAGTCGGAGATGCTGCTACTGTAAATATCGATGTTTTTACCAAACTGATATTGGTACAATTTTTCTACTTGCGCGAGCGCGGCTGCGCCTACTGGTTTCAACCAATTTTCTAACATTTTGCAAAATTATTCATTTTAATAAACATTTCGCTATCTTTGTACCAAAATTTAAAATTCAAGTCCATAAAATCCTATTTATTTAGTTGAAATAAAATAATTATAGTTTGGAAAATAGTAGTTATAAAAAGGCGGCGGTTTACAAAACCTCATCGTTACTCGACTTTTGGTGGGCAAAACTACCTGCCGTACTGCAAAACAAATACCTTTTGTGTATTGTGGCATTTGCGGTGTGGTTGCTTTTTTTGGACAAAAATGATGTTATTTCGCAGTGGAAACTGCAAAATAAAGTGACCGAACTCAAAGAGCAACGCGCATTCTACAAAAAAGAAACGGTAGTCGTACAAGCGCAAATCAAAGATTTGCTCGGCAGCACCAAGAGCTTAGAGCGGTTTGCGCGGGAGCATTACCACCTCAAACGCCCTAATGAAGAGGTGTTTGTGATTGTAGAAAAATGATTTTGGGCGGCGTGCGGGTTTCAACCCGCACAAAATAAGTCAGGTGCGGGTTCAAACCCGCACACCGTTGCGCTTCGCCCACAAAAATTCTCAAAGAACCAAAATAAAATTAAAACATCATATAAAAGTATTTAAAATCCATTAAAATAAACTATGTATCAATCAGATGTAGAAGCCGTCGACGCGCTCGCAAAGGCGTATCGCGACCTTAGTACCGAAATCGGCAAAGTGATAGTAGGACAAGACGACGTAGTGAAAGCCGTTATCATTTCGCTTTTCGCGAACGGTCACAGCCTCCTAGTAGGTGTACCTGGATTGGCTAAAACGCTGTTAGTCAGTACTATAGCGCAGGTTCTCGACCTCGAGTTCAAGCGGGTACAGTTCACGCCCGACCTTATGCCGTCCGACATCACGGGCGCAGAAGTGCTTGGCGAAGACCGCCATTTTCGATTTAATAAAGGTCCGATATTTGCTAATATCGTCCTCGCGGACGAGATTAACCGTACACCACCCAAAACGCAAGCTGCCTTATTAGAGGCGATGCAAGAGCGGTCGGTGACGGTAGCGGGACAGTCGTACCTTTTGCCCGCGCCGTTTTTTGTGTTGGCAACCCAAAACCCGATAGAGCAAGAAGGGACGTACCCGTTGCCCGAAGCGCAGCTCGACCGTTTTATGTTCAACGTCACGCTCGATTATCCGACCTACAAGCAGGAATTGGACGTAGTCAAAAACACGACCTCGAACCGACAAGTGACACTCAACCGCATCTTAGATGCCGAACGTATTTTGTACTTTCAGCAGTTGGTGCGCAAAATACCTATCGCCGACAACGTACTCGAGTACGCCGTCGCCTTAGCCGTAAAAACCCGCCCGAACGGCGAACTCGCGCCCAAAGAAGTGAATAATTACATCAGTTGGGGCGCGGGTCCGCGCGCCTCGCAGTATTTGGTGCTTGGCGCAAAATGCCACGCCGCTATCAACGGTAAATATTCGCCCGACATAGAAGACGTGCAGGCTATCGCGCCTTATGTACTCCGTCACCGCGTAGTGCGCAACTACAAAGCCGAGGCGGAAGGCATCAGCATCGAAACGATTATCAAAAATTTGTTTTAGTGCGTTTAATACTGTATTCGCTTTCAGCCAATATTTAAAATTGCGTTAAAATTGTTGTAATTTTATTATTATATCAATAAACCACTTACCTTTGTATCTCAGTTGCAGAATAATATTTTGTAGTATTAGTTTGTGTAATATTATTTTATATTCTGATGCAAAAATTTTTAACCATATTATTTCATTTTTTTACAACCATTCCATTACCATGAAAAAAACAATCTTTTCATTGATGAGCGTTGCTACTTTGACATTAGCAATGACGGCTTGCGGACCAAAAGGACCTTCGCCAGAAGAACTCGAGAAAAAACGCCAAGACTCTTTGGCTACCGCTCAAAAAGCAGCAGACTCGACCGCAGCAGCGCAAAAAGCAGCAGCAGAGAAAATGGCTGCCGACACTGCCAAAAAAGCAGCAACGACTACCTTAGTTCCTGCCAAAGGCGCGAAAGCAACCGACAAAGCAGGCACGAAACCAGCGACCAAAAAAATCGTACCGAAAAA
>JAYWGJ010000144.1:0-2746 GCA_043778315.1 Saprospiraceae bacterium
ATCAATCCATTTCATACGGGCGGCGCGACGCGATTGCGCGCCCAAGCGTCACCTCGTCGGCGTACTCTAGCTCGCCGCCAAAAGCGATGCCACGCGCCAACGTAGAAGGCGCAAGACCGCTTTCGCGCAATTGTTTAGTAATATAAAACATGGTCGTATCGCCCTCAATCGTAGGGCTTATCGCCAATATCACCTCCTTGATACCGCCTTTCTTGACGCGCAACAGCAGCGTATCGATGTTTAGCACGTCGGGTCCGATGCCCTCGATAGGCGAAATCACGCCACCCAAAACATGGTAAGTGCCGTTGTATTGCTGCGTACTTTCTATCGCCATCACGTCGCGCAAACCCTCTACCACGCAAATAATCGCTTGGTCGCGGCGCGGGCTGCTGCAAATACTGCAAATCGAGTCGTCGCTTACGTTGTGGCAGGTTTGGCAAAACTGAATGTCGTGCCGCATTTTTATGATGGCTTCGCCAAAAGCGTCCACCTTTTCGGGCGACTGCTTGAGGACGTGCAGCACCAAACGGAGTGCCGTTTTTTTGCCGATGCCGGGCAGCGTAGCAAACGCATTGACCGCGTCTTCCATGAGGCGAGAGGGAAAATTCATTCTTTTTTTATAATTTTCGGTATATAATAATCCAAAAAATCCTTGCAAATCAGTAGCTCGCAGAGCAGCAAATTGATAATAAAACCGCCCCACGCCGACACCAAATACGCGGTTTGGTAATCCAATAACATAAAATACCCAAACAAAAATTGCATGAGCCGCAGCGTCACCGCCGACCACGTCAGCGCGTAGCTCCGCAGCATAAACGCCGCGTGTGGACGAACGCGCCCTGCTTTTATTTGCCGAAAGGCGACCAAAGTAAATACCCACCAACCTATCGCTAACACCACAAATGCGGCGCGTGTAGCCGTTCCGCCGTTGGCATAAAAAGCCATAATCAAGCCCGACGGCGCGGCAGCAACGAGTACCGTTATCAAATAAACCTTGCCGACGGTGCGGTGTATTTTGGGGTATTGCAAATAAATACGGCGCGAAAACTGCGTCAAACCCGCCAAAAGCGTCAAAATACTAGTAGAAATATGGATATAAAACGCGTATCGCCACAGCGAAAGATGCAGCACGTTTTGTTTAGTCAATAAAAAATCAATATCGGTGCGAAACGGCGGCAGCAAATACGGCACTATAATTTGTAGCATCAAGCCGCTAAACAACAGCACGACCGCCAAAAACGAGGTTTTTAG
This sequence comes from Saprospiraceae bacterium, assembly GCA_043778315.1. Lineage (GTDB taxonomy): Bacteria > Bacteroidota > Bacteroidia > Chitinophagales > Saprospiraceae > JBEEMU01. The sequence goes on from JAYWGJ010000144.1 coordinate 1,252, forward strand.
TAGCGCGTTTGCAGTCGTATTATCGCGAAGCGGAACAAAATTCAATTTTCTATTTTTTGTAAATAAACGTCGGTATATTCGCTTTTAGCTTCGCTAAAACGGTCGCGTTATCGTCTGTTTTGAATAAAATGCCGTTGGTTAAGGCTTGATAATCGATGTTCAAACCATACACTATATCGTTGCCTACGACGACCGTTCCCGCGTAAGCGGCATCAATTGCCGTGCGGTTTGCGTCGTCTTTGAGCGTAAATATTTTTTGCGTATCGGGCGCACCGTCGGCGTTTGTATCTACGTTCACCCATATTTTCATGAAATTATAGTCCTGCGAAGCCGTATTGTACATACGCGGAAACGTTTTGAGCGGCGTGAGCGGGTGCGTCGCGGCGTACTTTGTAGGCAGAGCTTTGTTCGCCGCCGCGTCTATACCGACCTGCAAATGCAGGGTCGCCACGTCGTTTGTGCGATGCCGCGTAGTACCTACGGTAGTGCCGTTCGTAGCGGCTACCGAGTTGATGAGCGCGTAATTATTCGGCGCGTCTTCGGTAATCGTATTGCCATTATAATCAAAAAGACTCATGCGCTCCGCCGTGCCGATGCGGTTGCCGTTGTTTTGCACAATATACATATCACTCAAAAAAAACGCAAGGCTATCGATGCGAAAAGCGTTCGCGGCAGCGTCGGTATGCGTATCGGCGGCGTTAAAAGCCGTGCCACCATATATATGTGTAAATTGCAAAAAAAGCGACGGGTACTGACAGCAGCCGTTTTTGCAGGCAAGCTCCGAGCCGACCGACAGGTTCTTGGCGACTACATCGATGCAGCCCTCTTTCGGCTTGTCGCAACTGACGAGCGCGACCACGGCGAGCCAAAAAAATAAGCGATAATGAAGTGTCATATTGTTATTGCGGAATTATATATTGATTAGCTAAAATAAATATATTAAGTAGCTGAAATACATTAGTTGTTATTATTTATCTACACACGCCATACTTCTTGTTCTATCCGATTGCTTTTATCGTTTCGTCGCCGCTAATATTGCGCACTTTTATCCGCAACGGTTTTTTGTCGCTGCTGATGGTCGCGTCCCAAAATTCTTTTGACTTCACGCCGTTTTTTATCACATAACCGAGTTTATCTATCTTTATTTCGGTGCTGCTATGCCATGGTCCCGCTTCGTTTTCGCAATCGAGCGATATAAATTCAATCAATTCTAAGCCTGCTTCACTAATTGCTATCGGGTGGTGTTCTTTTCCTTTGGTAAGCGATTGCAAATTCCCTTTTTGGTTAAATTCCGCAATTTTTTGAATCAGTCTATCGCTTGTAAAATTGATAATCGTTACGGTATAATTAGGCGTTAAGCAGTCACAATTCACCATTATTTGGTCTTCTATCACTATATCGTGCAGGAGGTTTTTGAGGTCTTTGAGTTCTACGTCTATTTCGGTGGCGTTATTGTCTTTTATAAATTGCGCTATCGCCTTTTGGTCTTCAATAT
>JAYWGJ010000145.1:0-7461 GCA_043778315.1 Saprospiraceae bacterium
AAATCGTGAAAAACCCGCTTGATTTTTTTGCCAAAAACCAGGACAACTTTTTAGCATAGACTGTACAGCCTAATTCAGTACCTTATTTTCTATTCATTCCTAAGGTCTGTCACACAAAAATAAAAGTAGTGAAAAAAGTAGTGAAAAATTTGGTTAAAAGAAAGAGACAAAAGTGATAAACTATCATTTGTAGCCCACGCCAAAGTAATGACTTATTCTACCAACTTTTTAGGTCTGAAACAGGACTTAGGCGTTAATCACTAATTCTACAAAATCTATTTCCTTTTTCGCACATACAACTCTTGCCGACAATCGTTGCATTCTGCGCGAACAATCAAGGTATCGCTGCCGCGAAGCGCGACTGAAAACGGCGTTTGAAAATTAGCGGTTTTCGTATCTTTACGTTTTATTTTGACCATCAGCGCGGGCGTTGTGCTAAACATACTTTTGCCTTTTTCTACTATAAATACACCTTTTTCAAGGAGTTTTCCGTCCTTTTTGGTCTTCATATTGCCGTATTTATCGAGTTCGAGCGTTTTTTGATAGCCCATAGTGGCAGCCGTTTGCTTGATATTGGCGAAGCCACCGCTCACTTCTTGCAACTGCCATACGCCCGCAAGGTCGCTGTTTTGCAAGTCAATTTTTTTCTGACAAGCGGCTGCGCCTATCGCAATAACAGCAAGTAAAAGTATTATTTTGTTCATATAAAAAGAATTTATTGACGTAGTAAAAAATATATTTTTAAGTAAATTTTAGCATTTCAGCACCAAAAATATAGCTTTTTTGATATTGAAAGGTATATAATTTCAAACATATATTGATTTATAGCAAAAAAGAATTTATTGACGTAGTAAAAATTCTTTTTATTCTAATTTGAATACAACAGGTACAACGAAATTCACAGATACGGGTTTGCCTTTGCGCTGTGCCGCTTTCCAATATTTCATGTCGCTGACCACGCGGAACGCCTCCATAGAAAGTATTGCGTTCGGACTGCTTTTGATATGCGCCTGATAAATATAAGCGGCTTCGCCTTCTCTATATGACAACTCAAATTCTACCAAAACCTTTCCTTGTATTTTATTTTCTCGCGCCTCTGAGTGGTATTTGACGTGCGTTGCGATGTACTCGAGCATATATTTTTCGCCGCAAGATTGATGTGCGTCATCGGTACAAAAAACGGGCGGCGTGTCCACTTTATTATAAACAGTATCGAGTACGGTGCGCATAGTTTGCTCAAAAGTCACGGGGTCAAAAGTGACAATTGTATCTAAGTAGATGCGCTCAATATCGGGCGGGAGCGGCGCGGTTTTTACTTGCGCGTTCACGAACGGCGCATTACAGAAAAGCAATGCAAGAATCGCGAAACAGAGGAAAGTGGATTTGTTTTTTGTTGGCATAAAATTAAGGATTTTGATGATGAAAATGCTATGCTTCTACTTAGGAAAGCGTCTAAAATAATCAGTACCAATATTGCTTGCCTTTTGAGCCAAAACTGCGTTAGATTATCCTTACAATACGCTGCACTGAGCGTCAAATCTGCCTTGTTTTGACACAAAATTCTTCACAATATTTTGGTACTACTTATTTTTTCTTCTTTCCTTATTTTTTCTGATAAACTTGATCTATCACAAATTCGGGTCTATTTTTTACTTCGTCAAAAATATTACCGATATACGCGCCTAATACGCCGATAGTGAGTAACTGTACACCGCCAAAAAATATGACGGATATAATCAGCGATGCCCAACCGCTCACGACGCTTTGCGGCTCTATATATTTGGCAATAACGGTATAAACGGCTAATAGTAAGCCAATTAAGATACTCAAAAAGCCGAGATTAGTTGCTAACATCAACGGTTTTTTGGAAAAGTAAAGCAAACCTGTAAGCGCGAATTTCAGCATTTTGAAAAACGGATATTTCGTTTCGCCTGCAAACCGCTCTTCGCGGTCGTAGTAAATAGGCAATTGTTTGAAGCCGAGCCATGTCACTAATCCGCGAATATATTTTTGTTTTTCACCCAAAGCGTTAAAAGCCGTCACTACTTTTCTGTCCATCAAACGGAAGTCGCCCGTATCGACGGGCATTTCGGTTTCGGAGATATAATTCAGTATTCGATAGTACATTTTTGCGGTAAGCAGCTTAAAAAACGACTCGCCTTTGCGCGTATTGCGCACCGCATACACTACGTTGCAGGGTTCGTTGATTGCCATGCGCAACATATCGGCGATGAGTTCGGGCGGGTCTTGCAGGTCGGAGTCGATGACCGCCGCGTAATCGCCCGTGCAAACGCGCAGCCCTGCCGTAACGGCGGGCTGATGCCCGAAATTGCGCGAAAAATTCACGACAACCACCGAACTATCTTTATCCGCAATGCCATGTAAAAGCTCGAGCGTTTTATCGCGACTGCCGTCGTTGATAAACACCAATTCGTAGCTATCAATACTCGCAATAGTACGCATCACGGCAACTAAGCGGCGATAGGTTTCGGCTACTACGCCTTCTTCGTTGAAGCACGGAACGATGACGGATAATTTCATATTTAAGTATAAAAATCTGTTTAGCAAATAATTTTCAAACCGTCATACGCCAAAAAAACATTGGGTGGTAGCAGCCGCTCAAAATCGGAGTGCGTACCGCACAAATGCCCCAAATGCGTCAGGTAAGTGCGCTCGGGTTTGAGGTAATCTATAATCACCAAAGCCTCTTCCAAGGTAAGATGTGCAATATGATTATAATTATGTAAAGTATTGATTATTAATGTTTTAACACCAATTAGTTTATCTAATTCTTCTTTTGCAATTGTTTTGGCATCGGTAACATAAGCAAAATTTTGGATGCGAAAACCCAAAACGGGTAGCTTATAATGCAGCACTTCTATTGCCCGAAAGGAAATATCACCAACCGTAAATTCGCTGTTTTTATCAATAGTATGCAACAAAAAACGGGGTACGCCTGGGTACGGCGCAGCCTCAAAAGCGTACTTAAATTCGCGCCGAACGGCGGTTTGTACGCCTTCGGTGGCGTAAACGGGCATATCTTTTTTATACCTAAAATTGATAGGACGCACGTCGTCCATACCTGCAATATGGTCTTTGTGTTCGTGCGTGAGCAGCACCGCATCTATATTGCTGATGCCTTCGCGGAGCATCTGTTGCCTGAAATCGGGACCCGTATCTATGACTACATTTGTCGTACTCGACTGCACGAGTAGCGCGGCACGCAACCGCTTATCGCGAACGTCGGTAGAGGCGCAAACCGCGCAATCGCAGCCAATAACGGGTATGCCTTGCGACGTACCTGTGCCGAGTAAAGTGTAGGTGAACAAAATATTTTTTTTAGTTATACTATCTATGCTACAAAGGTAAAAAAAAGCCGCCTCAAAACTAAGTTTGAAACGGCTTTTTTTGTTTTTTTATAAACGAAGTAGCTGAAATAGCAAATATTTGACTATTTTCTAGCCTCCAAGTGAATACTGATACCCACTTCGTCGTTGATAATTTTGTCTTTTGCTGCACCTGCTAAGGTTTTCGAGCCGTATTTCACGCCCCAATCGGTGCGGTTGATTACGAACTGCGGTGCATCTGCTTTGGCAGATGTTGCGTCAGCCGTGAGGTTTGCGCCCATAGTTACACTTTTAGTCACGTCTTTGAGCGTCAAATTACCTGTAACAGTATGTGTAGGTTTGCCCGCCGCAGGTTTTTCTACTTTCTCTACTTTCGTGATTTCGAATTTAGCACTACCAAATTTCGCTACATCAAAAAAGTCTGGTGACTTTAAGTGACCCTCGAGTTTGGTTTTTTCTTCGCCTTTGAGGTCGGTGTTGTTGAGCGTCGTCATGTCTATCACGAACGAGCCGCCTGTGATATTGCCGTCGGCAACTACCAAACTGCCTTCTTTGACTTTGAAATCGCCCGTGTGTTTGCCACCTACTTTCGAGCCTTCCCACTTCACTGTACTCGCTGCTGCATCTACTTTGAAGCCGCCCGTTTCGGCTGCCGCAGCAGTTTTGGTAGTGTCGGTTGCTTGCGCGTCGGTAACTGCCGCTTTTTCGCCCGCAGGCGCGTTGTTACAAGCTGTAAACAGACCTGTGATGGCGATTGCGCCGATAAATAATTGATTTTTCATTGATTTTGACATTTTTATTGATTATAAAATACTTTAAATTCAAAAGGCTCGCCTCAAACTAATGACATAGTTCGAGGCGAGCCGTAATAAGTCGCGTTTAAGCAAAACTACAAATTTAACGCTACCTGAGGTACACCTCCGATTTTGCTAAACTGATAATTACTTCGCTGCAGGAGCAGCCGCCTCAGTAGCTTTTTTAGCAGCTTTTTTGCTACGTTTTTTGCTTTTTTTAGCTTTTGCTGGCTTAGTTTCAGCTGCCATAGGAGCAGCCTCCATTTTAGCTTCTTTTGCAGGTGCAGCAGCAGCCTTTTCTTTTTTAGCTGGAGCAGCTTGTGCTGGTTTAGCTTCTGCTTTGGCAGGAGCAGCTTGTGCAGGGGCAGCTTTAGCACCCGCTTGAGCAAAAGCAGCAGTTGTAGCGAATGCGATAGCCGCAGTCAATGCAAGAACTTTTTTCATGATTTTGGAATTGATAAAAAATTAGTTAATAATGATAGATAGCTTTCTACCTTTTTACAATGCAAAGATAGGGACGTTTTATTTATATTTGCAATAGGCAGCCGCTATTTTATTGATATATTAACCTTTTATTAACTACATTAAAAATAATGTTATTTTATATGTAAGTAAATTATATGCTTTATAGCTTGATAATGTATGATTTTTTAGGCGTTTGATACCATAACCACAATTTGGCGTGTCCTGTCAGTATTAATATTTATCGTAATCTTAACGTTTTCTTTGGGCAGAATATCGGCGATAAGCGCAGCCCACTCTATAAAAACGTAGGGCTGCGGCGCGGGCGGATATAGTATATCTTCTATACCTATATTATATGCCTCGTCGATATTATTGAGGCGATACAAATCAATATGAAAAATAGCCGCGCCGTCCGCGCCCAAATACTCATTAATAATAGGATAGGTCGGGCTGCCTTGCGGGTCGGTCACGCCGAGCGCGGATAGTAGCGCGTTAGTGAGCGTTGTTTTGCCTGCGCCCATTTCCGCCTCGAGCGTAAAAAGTCGCGTAGCACCGCTTACGGTTAGTATCTGCTGCGCAACGACGGGCAAATCGGCGAGCGATACATTTTCGTTATTGTATAATAAGGTAGAAGAAGGCATTTTATTATAAAATTAAAACTTATTTTTCATTTAAAATATCATTTTTTTGCAAAGATAATGCCCGCGCAACAAAAAGTGAACTGCCGCTTCTATTTTTTCTTTTTTGTGTAAAATACTAAATGCACATTGCAAAATTATATTTTATAAATTTATTTAAAATTCATAACAAAAAAATATTAATTGGTTTTATTTTATTATTATTTACTATTATTCCGATTATCATTTATTTTAATTATTTTATGATTATACCAAACAAGATGAAATAGTATATTGTATTGTGCCAAACGAAAATATTTGATATTATAAAAATACTTTTGGAATAGTTTTTGTTTACTAATAATTAAGTCACAAAACTATCATTTATTAAAATAAAAAAAGTAAAATCATGCAAAAATTCTTATTCGTCGTTGTACTAACTATCACAGTTGCGGTATCTGCACAAGCACAAGCCTGGACACCCGTAGGCGGCTACTTCAATGGCGGCATCAATGCCCTCACGAGCTTTGGCGGCAAGCTGTATATGGGTGGTAATTTCAGTATTTATGACGGCAATACCGCTAATTTCTCTGCGGACTTCGACCCGAACACCACCACTATCACGCCACACGCTAACGTAGGGTTTACAGGCACTACTATCAATAGTTTGTATGTAAATATGAGCGCGTCGCCTGCCGTACTATTTGCCTTAGGCGACATCAAAACAGGCACTACTACGACTGCGCCTGCTAATAGCGTGGCTTGGACGGCGGCAACTTCTACCTGGGGCGACGCGAGTTACAAAGTAAACGGCATGGCAGACGCGATGGCTTACAACGTAGCGAGCGGCACGCTGTTTGTGGGCGGCGCGTTTAATAGCGGCGGCTTATCGTATGTGGGTCGTCGGGTAGGTACGGCCTGGCAGGCGGCGGGTAGCGGCTTCAACGGAACGGTGCAAACGATGCTATACTACGCTGGCACAGTGTACGCGGGCGGCGACTTTACGCTTTCGGGGACTACGGCGTGCAATCACTTAGCCAAATGGAATAATACGACCTCAAAATGGGAGGCAGTGGGTACGGGTGTGAACGGCAGCGTCCGCTCGCTTGCTGCAAGCAACGGCATATTATATGTAGGCGGAAACTTCACGCAAGCAGGTACAGTAGCTTCTCGCTTTTTGGTGAAATACGACGGTACTAACTTTGTAGCGGCAACAGGCGGCGGCATGAGCGGCGGCACAAAAGGCATCAATACAATGATTGTATCTAATGCCAAAATTTATATCGGTGGAGACTTTACGCAGGCGGGTACGGTGGTTTCGCCGTACTTAGTACGCTTCGATGGTGCTACTTTTACGGCTTTCAATGCGGGTTTGACCGCGCCCGTAGCGAGTATATGTGTGGTCAATAGCGTTTTGTATTGCGGCGAGCAGGCGTTGGCAGGTGGTAAAACCTACCTCAAAAAGTGGGACGCGACGGCTTTTGTAGCTACCGAAGATGCTACAACCGCAGCACCGCAGTTGATTAGCTACCCAAACCCAACCGACGGTATAGTTTACATTAATAATACGAATAATGCAGCTATTAATACAATACAAATTGCTAGTATTCAAGGTAGTATAATGGGCGAATTGGCGAATTTGGGTGTGCAAAATACTTACGAAGTGGATTTACAAAATTACCCGACAGGTGTGTATATACTGACTTGTACGGCTACGGACGGTGTGCGCGAAAGTTGTAAAATAGTAAAACGGTAGTAGGGCGTAATGCTTACGCCCCTACTGCGCGGCAGAACCACAAAATATTGCGGTGGTAGAATTTACAAGTAAAAAGCCTCGCGTTGCATAAGCAGCGCGGGGCTTTTTTTGTTTATGGCTTCGCCGCGATAAATCGCGCCTAATAGCTGAAATATTGCGGTTCTGCGCCTATCATTCCCAAAATAATTAAAAAATATTTATATCAATCCTTGTTTATATCAGAAAATAGACTAACTTTGCACTTTGTAAACATCTTGCATCGCCACATTACTATTATTGACACTCACCCGCACATTTATTATTGCCCGAATAGCCATCAAGACGATAAAATAATTGGCTACGCCTAATCTCCGATTTCATAATTAATAATTAATTATTTATGATACCGTTTCCTTTTTTACGAATACTTACACTTTCTCTTGCGCGTTTTGCGCTGGGGGTTACAAGTGTATATATTGCTTACGCAGGTGCGGAGCTTACGC
>JAYWGJ010000146.1:0-2731 GCA_043778315.1 Saprospiraceae bacterium
CGGCGCGTCCGCAACTTTTGGTTTAGCAGGCTCGGGTGTTTTTTTGACCTGCACCGTAAGCGGCGAACATTCTACCTCTTCCAACGGCGACAAATTGTCCATCAAAATATTGCCATTATACGGCACGAGTGTCCGAACATAATACACCTCCAAAAAAAAGTAAGAATAAGTACCTTTCGGCTGCAATTTGAACGAGTAATTTTTCCAGGTCGTATGGTCTATCGCACCCGTTTCTGCCAATTTTTCGCGCTTGTCGCATTGCGAATTACCACCATATATAATCAATTTGATAGGCTGATTATAGTTCTCCAACTTACCCGAAAAGCTAGATAGCGATACATAATTGGGCGCGCGCGCGAGCCACAAATTAAAATTATAGCATTTGCCCGACTCCATATTGCGGCTCAATTTTTGCGACACACCTTCCCATGTTTCGTTCGCACGCGTCACCAAACCCAAGTAAGTATTGCCTTGTTGCGGCTTAGTTGTCACCTGAAACGCGCCATTCGGCTGTATATCGGGCGGCGTTTCGCCTGCCATACCGCAGTCGTACCAATCTTTCGGCGTAGTTCCCGGACGCGGAAAATCCTCAAAAGAGGCGGTTTTCAAAATAATACTGCCTTGTGCTAAGACGGTTTGTGCGGCAAATAAAAATGCCAAAACTAAGAGATTCAAATATCGCATATAATGTAAAGTGTAAATTGGTTGAAATATTTTTTGTTGTAACGAAAACGATAATGCGGTCTATTTTATTGCAAAGATACAAAACTATACTTCGCTTTATCCGCATTTTTTCGTAACTTTAACGAAATGTTATACCTTTGATGATAATTTGATGACAATGCTTAACTTTGCTGTCAAAACGGGCGAAAGAGTTAAAATAAAATAAATACATTTTTTTTGAATACAAAAATTACTATTGATAAGGCGATTGAGTATGACGAAAATTTGCTATATATGAATAATTATGTAGCAGAATGGGTGCATGCCTTGGGTATCGAGGCTGCCGCGACCGACGGCTGGCTCGTGCAGCTCGAGCAGTCGATAGCGCGAGTGAAAATCACAAAGACGCTCCTCCCCTACGCCGCGCCTTACGGCAACGACCTGCGCCTACAAAAAAAAGGCATCGCACTGCAAGTTTTGGCGCACGGCACGGCGCGCCTTTTTGCTGCTAAACTCCTCGAACTCCGCCTCTACGCCTATCATCGCTTAGATACAGGCGAGCGCGACCGCTTCTTATTCGTTGATAATCAGCACTTTAAAACGTGGCAGACCGCGCAGCAATTTTGCGAAACGGTACTCGCTACGCCCGCCGCTGACCGCAAAAACACCGCTTCTCCCCTGCCCTACCTCAATTGTCCGCTTTTCGCAAGTTCCGACCTCGAGCAGATTTGGACAGATATTATTGACGATTTGCCGAACGAAAATATCATTTTTTCTAAAAATAGCGTCACCCAGAATACGGTCGTTCGTGACACCAATATTACGACTATAAAAACGCTCGATTATTTCGTTTTATTACTCAATAATTGTGCCGATTTTGCCGTTTTGAGCCAAACGTGGACTGCCGTTTCGGCGAAAATAGCCGCAGTTTTTGAAGCAATAGCCACACCAAAAATGAATTTTGATGCCGATATTTTAGCAGCTAAAAACGTTGATTTTGTAGGAACGGCGAGCGGCGCAATAGTGGTTAATTTTATGCAAAATTATTTGTCAAAATTAAATATTAATACTATATATTATACTGATAATCAATTTAATTTTGGTATAAATGAAGATAACGAACCCATAAATTATGAAATAAAATTTGAGCGAAAGATACGCAAACTACCCGTAAACTTACAAGCACCGCAAACTGAACTTTTTGAGCAATGCGCCGAGCTGATGCGCCGATTTTCGGTATCAAATACGCTGCCGCATTGCAACACACTGACGCAGGCGAGTGTCTATTTTTTCGCGCTACAATTTCTGCATTTCCGCAAAGGAAATAATACGCAAATCATGCCGTTTGAAAGCACCGATTTTGATGCGATGCAATGCGGCAGCGTTCTTTTTGACCGCACACCGACCGACCTCGACGCACCGACTCGCGTCCGTCTGCAAAAAAAACTACACGCCTTGCGTACCAATTTCTTCGAGCGGTTTGAGCAAGTAGGCTTTATTGCGGCAGCTAAACAAGAAAAAATAATACTCAAATCCGCCAAAGAAAAATTGCAAAAAGAGATAAAAACGCTCGAGCAAAAACTAAAAATAATACCTGTTCCGCCACAAGCTGCGATTGCAGCACATGAATACCGCGACACTATAATTATTGATTTGCACCAAAAAAAATACTTTAAAAGTACAGAAACGGAGTTTTTAGAACGCGAATACAGTTATTTTATTAATAGAAAAGCCTATTTTATGGATTTAGAGGCTATTTTACCAAAAAATATAGAAAAAATAGTACTTATCGTCAATAAAAAAATAGATAAAACCGATTTATCGAAATTAATTAAGCCCTTTGATTATTTTTTTGATGAAAACGAAACGGAAAATTTTATTTTATTACAAAAAAAATCATAATTTACATCAATTTTGACACTCAACTACAAAGAATACGGACAAGGCGAGCCGCTTATCATACTGCACGGCTTGTTCGGTACGCTCGACAATTGGCAGACGCTCGCTAAACAATGGGCGGCGCACTACACCGTTTTTGCGATTGACTTGCGCAATCACGGTCGCTCGC
>JAYWGJ010000147.1:0-7440 GCA_043778315.1 Saprospiraceae bacterium
TACTCACCGCAAGCGGCGGTACAAGTTACCTTTGGAGCGGTCAGGTCACTACGCCTACCTTGACGGTCAGCGCAGCCGGAACTTATTTTGTTAATGTAACGAATCAGGCGGGCTGCTCTGCCTCTACGGGCGTTGCGGTAACGCAAAGCAGTGCGCCTACGGCTAGTATCACACAGCAGGGTACGCTTTGCTCGCCGAACGGCGTAACACTGACGGGCTCTACAACGGGTACTTCGTTTGCGTGGAGCAACGGGGCGATGACTCCGTCTATCAATGTCAATATGGCAGGAACTTATACCGTTACGGTAGCGAACTCGAGCGGTTGTACCGCAACAGGAACTACCGTACTAGCACCATGCGCACCGCTTCAAGTCACGGTTACGCCAAGTACCGCTACTATTTGCGGACCTAATAGCTGCGCGAGCGTTGCCGCTACCGTAGCGGGGACGGCTACCGCTACCTACAATTGGGGAACGGTATTAGGCACAGGCGCAACCAAAACTATCTGTAACGCAGGCACTTACACCGTCACCGCTACTGCATCTACGGGCGCGACGGGTACAGCGAGCGTAGTTATCATTAATGGTGCTATCACTCCGTTTACGTTAAGTAACTATACCCTTACTTGTGCTAATCCCAATACGGATATTTGCGCACCTTCGGGTTTCAGCAGCTATGTATGGAGTAGCGGCGGTATTGGCACTACCAATTGTGCTTTTGCCAATGCCGTAGGAACTTACATCGTTACCGTAACGAATGCGAGCGGCTGTACGGCTACCGCGTCGTCGGTCGTGACAGGTAGCACTACGCAACCGCAAGTAGGGCTTACCGCTAATATTACTCAATTGACTTGTACAGCTAATAGTGCTATCTTAACGGCAACGGGCGGCGGCAGCTACACATGGAGTCCTAATGTTGTTTCGCTAAGTAGCAATACTGCGCAAGCAACTTCGGCAGGTATTTACACCGTTACCGTAACGGGTACGAACGGTTGTTCATTATCAAAAACAATTACCATTACACAAAATATAACTCCGCCTACGGCAGTAATTACAGCTTCTAATACGGTGCTTACTTGTGCCAGTCCAAGTACGGTGCTTACCGCAACGGGCGGCGGTAGTTATGTATGGAGTACGCAGGCAACTACGCCAAGTATTACCGTCACTTCGAGTGGTATTTATACCGCGACGGTAATAGGTACGAACGGCTGTACGGCTACCGCAATTATTACTATTGCACAAAATACAACCTTGCCTACGGCAGCTATCAGCAGTGGGGGCAACCTTACTTGTAGCAGAACGAGTACTAACTTAACGGCAACGGGCGGCGGCAGCTATGTATGGAGTAACAGCGCGTCAGGCAGCGCGACTATCACTGTTCAAACAGGCGGCATTTATACCGTTACTGTCACCAATTCGACAGGCTGTACCGCTACCGCTACTATAAGAGTAGAACAAAATACTACACCGCCAAATATTGCAGTGACGGCTTCATCAGTGAACTGTACGCTACCGATTACTTTGACTGCTTTAAGTATTACCACTGTTCCTAACCTTACTTTTGTTTGGAGTACGCAGGCAACTACCGCGACTATTTCTGTCACGGCAGCAGGTACTTATAGCGTTACCGCAACGGATATAGGTACGGGTTGTACCACAGTAAAAAGCATTACCGTCACCGCACCTACCGCAGTAACGGCGGCTATCTCGGGCGCACCGACCAATGCAATATGCAACGGTAGCGCGGCGCAGTTGTTGGCTTCGGGCGGCAGCGTGTATGCGTGGAGCAACGGCGTAGCTACACCAAATAATACCGTTTCGCCAGCCGTGACCACTACTTATATAGTGACGGTGACGAACTCGGGTGGTTGCAGCGCAACCAAATCCGTCACTATCTCCGTTAATGCGCGACCTACGGTTTCTATTTTGGGTGCGACGACGCAATGTCCAGGTCTTACCTTCTCGTTTACTGCTACAGGCGGCGGCGCGTATATATGGAGTTCGGGTTCGGCAGGCGCGTCTGTAAGCGGCTTGGCAGCAGGTACTTATACCGTTACCGCAACGGGTACAAACGGCTGTGCCGCGAGCAGAAGCGTTACGGGCGCTATCGTCAATAATCGCTCTTGTACTACGCCTGTTTCTCCTATTGGTGCGCGTAGCGCAAATACGGATAGCGGCAGCGAAAGCTCCGATTTTGTGTATAATACAGCTACCGAAAACATCGTTTTGTATCCGAACCCAGGCGAAACGGTCTTGAATATCGCTTTGCAAAATGACGACAATCAATCCGCGACGGTTCGTGTAATGGATATGTTAGGTCGTAGTATCATAACTACCAAAACTACCGACCACCAATTGCTTATCGATACTCAAAATTGGGCGAGCGGTACTTATTTGGTGCGCATAGAGCTTGCAGGTAAGCCTTACAGCCTCAAATGGGTTAAAATGTAATAGCTTAGTTTTTATATTTATTAATGAAATAAACCGCCGATTTACCTTTGAGTAAGTCGGCGGTTTTTTTATTGGGCGTAAAGCACCAAAATAGAGTTTCGGCGCACTTTCCAACAATTTGTGTATAAGTTTTCATTCGCCCAATAAACAATCTATATTTATAGCTTTTCGGATTAAATACCCTTTTATAGCTTTTCGCAAAATGATACGTTTATTACAATTTGGATTAATCAGAAGTATAGCATCAACTTTATTTTTTCATAAAATTAGAGGTTTTATAGTATTATTAGTGTCCTAATTTTTTATTTATCAACAAATATAAAAAACTTATTAACATAAATAATAAAAGTTATTAACAGTAGAAATATGCCTTGTTGGTAACTTTTTTTTTATATAAAACAAGGCTTAGAGATACTTATCAACAATTGTCAATAAGTTTTCGGGTATTATATGATGTGCAATAATATTAAGCTACTATCTTTGTGCTTAGGAAGCTATAAGTCCCCATCAGTTTTTTCTCTTGTAAGTATATATACAAAGCCTAAATTGCTCAGTCTCAATCAAAAAAATGTTTTTTATCCTTTTTGTTTCGTTAAAGTGCGGGCGTATTTTTACGAAATAATAAAAGTATCTTAACCACCTGTTCGAAAATTGCATTAATTTGTTTATCTAAAAATAGTAACAACAAGTGTTTAATCAAACAAATGAATGTATTTTATATATTTAATAAAACTTATATATTAGTACAATAGTAAAAATCAACTCTTTTAATTATCAATTAAATTATATAAAAATGATTGAACCAATCTTACAAGAAACCGACAAACGGTTTGTTTTATTTCCGATAGAACACGCGGAAATATGGAAAATGTACAAGCAAGCGGTCGCGTCTATTTGGACAACCGAAGAGATTGACTTGCAGCAAGACCTCACCGACTGGCAAAACCTAACGCCTAACGAACAACATTTCATCAAGCACGTTTTAGCGTTCTTCGCGGCGAGCGATGGCATCGTTAATGAAAATTTGGTACTCAACTTCATGCGCGAAGTACAGTTGCCCGAAGCGCGTTGTTTTTACGGTTTTCAGGTGGCGATGGAGAACATTCATGCCGAAACGTATTCTTTGCTCATCGATACCTATATAAAGGATAATGTGGAGAAAGAAATGCTCTTTAATGGTATGACGACGCTACCTTGCGTGCAGAAAAAAGCAAATTGGGCGATAAAATGGATAGAAGAAGCTCCTACTTTCGGGCATAGATTGGTGGCGTTTGCTGCCGTCGAGGGCATCTTTTTTTCGGGTAGTTTTTGCTCCATATTTTGGCTCAAAAAACGCGGCTTGATGCCTGGGCTTACGTTCTCGAACGAGCTTATCAGCCGCGACGAAGGCTTACATTGCGACTTTGCGTGTCTTCTTTTCTCGATGTTACAACACCGCCCGTCGGTAGCCGAAACGACGGCAATCATCACACAAGCCGTCGAGTTCGAGAAGGAGTTTGTGACAGACGCATTACCCGTCGCGCTTATCGGCATGAACGCCGACTTGATGACGGAATATATAGAGTGCGTTGCCGACCGCTTATTGCTGTCGTTAGGTTGCGAAAAAGTGTATCACACAGCTAATCCGTTTTCGTGGATGGAGTTGATTTCGCTGCAAGGCAAGACCAATTTCTTCGAAAAACGAGTCGGTGACTACCAAAAAGCAGGCGTTACGACCAGTAAAGAAGAGCAAGTATTCTCGTTGGATACTGATTTCTAACATTCTAATTGTGTACAACTATATAGTATAGTTGTACACAATTAGATACAGTAATATCACTCCTTAACCCCTCCTTATGCGTCGTTCTGACTTCCTCCGCCTCTTTGCTGCCCTACCTTTGGTGGGTAGAGGGCGCGTCGATTCCTTATTAGGGACGGGTGCGCTGCCCGATTACTTCACCGATTTGCACGCACACTGCACCATCAAATCGTTTAATGCAGATGTGCCGTTGTCGCCTTGGCAGCGCATAGATAATGTATGTGAGGGCAAGATGGCACGGTGGGCGGTGAAGGCAACAAAAGCTGTGCCGCGCACTTCGCAGGCACACCTCGAGGGGCTGCAAAGAGGTAATGTGCGCTTAGTATGCTGTGCGTTAGTCCCTTTGGAGCGCAAAATGCTCACACCTAACTTCATTAATGCCAAAAAGAAAGGCGACGCGACGATGGAATGCTTAGCTGGATTTGATGTAACACACGATTGGGCTACTTTTATGGCTAATGAGGTGGATTATTATCAAAATCTGACCGAAAATCTGACTTATATTGCTCAATATGAAGGCATACAGCACAATATTAATGGTAGAGCGTATAGTTTTGAAGTGGCGCGCAGCGCGGCACACCTTACCGCGATACTAAAAGATACGAGTAAAATAGCGATGGTGCTTACGGTGGAAGGTGGGCATTCGTTGGCGCACTCGTTGGAGCTAAATGATGTTTCGGGGACTGATGCGTTCAGAACAACGGTGCTTAACAACACTTTGCAGCTCAAAAATGCGACTTTACCTATATATAGTTTGAATATAAATCATTTTTTCTGGAACGGGTTGTGCGGTCATGCGCGTACTTTAAGTGGTGCGCAGACCGTGCTGATGCCTCAAAAGGAAGGGGTTAATCTTGGGTTTACCGCATTAGGCAAAGAAGTGGTAGCACTGCTTTTAGACGATAAAAAAGGCAGACGTATTTTGATTGATTTAAAGCATACTTCGCTGTTGGGACGCAAATGGTATTATAATTATATCAAAAAAAGACGCGCCGTAGGCGATAATATTCCGATAATATGTTCGCATACAGGCATTTCGGGCGTTTCGTGGAACAGTTTGCAGTATAATCAGCGCGACGGCGCAAAAAAGAACAAACAATCGTACCTCAATACTTGGACAATTAATCTATCGGACGAAGATGTGCAGCATATACACGACTCTGGCGGCTTAATCGGTATCATGTTGGATAAATACAAATTAGTAGGAAGCCTCGGCGTAGCTACTTATCGTAAAGCAATAGTTGGCTCAAACGAACGCCGACAGGCATACGTTAAAGCAATATGGGCGAACTTTTTTGCGGCAGTGAGCGCGGTTAATCGGCGTAGCGCGTGGGACATACTTTGTTTTGGAAGTGACTTTGATGGTATGATAACGCCCTACGAAACCTACGCAAAGGCAAGCGACACACCCGACCTCGCTAATGATTTATTACAATTTTTGCAATCACCTACCGATATAGACACTTTATTTACACACAAAGAGCTAAAAAGACTGATGTTTGGGCTTTCGCCTAACGAGATAATGAAAAAAATAATGCAAACTAATCAATATGAGTGCTTGCAACGTAGTTTTTGAGTTGCGAACGGTGTACGGGTTTTAACCCGTACTTATCTTACTTTATGCGGCTTAAAACCCGCACACCGATAAAACCCATAAAAACTTTCAGAAAGCATTTTATAACAAAAAAGACTTAGTGCAACTGTTCGATTAAGCATATTTTAATCTAAGGGACTTAGTGCAACTGTCCGATTAAGCGTATTATAATCTAAGAGACTTATATGTATGTTAATAATAAGGCTTATTAATCCTAATCTATTCATTCTCCATAAAAATACATTCATTCCTAAATAAAATATAAATATAAAAATTTATGCAAGTAATAAAACGGAACGGCAAACAAGAAGCCGTCAGCTTCGACAAAGTATTAGCAAGAATAAAAAAGCTGTGCTACGAACTCAATCCTGCATTCATAGACTCCGCTTTGGTATCTATGAAAGTCATACAAGGTATCTACGATGGTGTGACGACCTCCGAACTCGACAACTTAGCTGCCGAAACCGCAGCAAGTATGTCGACGATACACCCCGACTATGCCAAACTCGCAGCACGCATTGCGGTAAGCAATTTGCACAAAAACACGGGTAAATCGTTTTCGCGTACCATCAAAGAACTCTATCATTACATCGACCCTAAAACGGGTGACAAGGCAGGTTTGATAGCCGATGATGTATATAAGATTATACAAGACAACGCAGACCGTTTGGATTCCGCGATAATCTACGACCGCGATTACAGCTTCGACTTTTTTGGTTTTAGAACCTTAGAACGCAGTTACTTACTCCGTATGAATGGCAAAGTGGTAGAGCGTCCGCAACAATTACTCATGCGTGCGGCTATTGGTATTCATAAAAACGATTTAGATGCTGCGATAGAAACCTATCAAATGATGTCGGATAAGTGGTTTATTCATGCTACGCCAACTTTATTTAATGCAGGTACGCCGAAGCCGCAGTTGTCGTCGTGTTTTCTTTTGTCGATGGTTGATGATAGCATTGAAGGGATTTTTGAGACCCTCAAACGGTGCGCGTTAATCTCTCAATCGGCTGGCGGAATAGGCATCAGCGCGCACAATATCCGTGCTACGGGTAGTTATATCAAAGGCACGGGCGGCATCTCTAATGGTTTAGTCCCGATGCTTCGCGTGTTCAACGATGCAGCACGTTATGTAGATCAAGGTGGAGGCAAAAGAAAGGGCGCGTTCGCGGTTTACTTAGAACCTTGGCACGCCGACATCTTCGAGTTCTTGGAACTCAAAAAAAATCATGGTAAAGAAGAGCAACGGGCGCGTGATTTGTTCTACGCACTCTGGACACCCGATTTATTTATGCGTCGGGTGAAAGAAAATGGCAACTGGTCGTTGTTTTGTCCCAATGAAGCACCTGGTTTATTTGATACACACAGTGGCGAGTTCGAGGCTTTATATCATAAGTATGAGCAAGAGGGTCGCGCACGAAAGGTGGTGAAAGCACAAGACTTGTGGTTCGCTATCATGCAGTCTCAAATAGAAACGGGGACACCTTATATGATGTACAAAGACGCTGCCAACAGAAAATCAAACCAAAAAAACTTGGGCGTGATACGTTCCTCCAATCTTTGTACAGAGATATTGGAGTACACCTCCAAAGATGAGG
>JAYWGJ010000148.1:0-7432 GCA_043778315.1 Saprospiraceae bacterium
CATTATCGGGAGCGATAAAAAATAGTTAAAACGTAGCCTTTGCGTAGGTTTAAGCTACTTTTAGAGCGTAGGTAAAGAATGTTATCTAATTTATTTCAGCTAATTGCAATACAAAAGTAAGGTTAAATACTTTTATTACAAAACATTTAATCTCATATTTAGTTTACACACTACAGATACTAATTACAACGCCCTTGCGGATTACCAAAAAAGTTAGGATTACCCGCGAGTTCTTTGCTTGGGAACTGCACCACAAAACCTGGACAGTTCCACGGCGCGTTGCGCACGTTGATATTCGCGTCTGCTACTTGCGTCACGCCACGAGCCGAAGCCGCGCCAATCCGCTTGATGTCTTGCGTGCGGTTGCCTTCGCCCATTAGTTCTATTCTGCGTTCGGTACGCACTGCACGAATTATATCAGCCGCCGAAGTGAGCGTAAGCGGGGTGTAGCCTGCTCTGCCGCGCACTGCATTAAGGTCTGCCAAAGCATTACCAATTTGGTTTAATTCGGCTGCCGCCTCGGCGCGAAGGAGCGTAATTTCTGCCCAGTGCAGTACGTTCATATTAAACTGTCCCGAAACTGGGAACTTAGTTAAACGATAAATAGTTCCCGTAGTAATTACATCATCTACAATCCACGCTTTTCGGCGCGCATCGGCAGCAGGTATACTTGCCGCAAAAACAGGGTCTATTTGTATATTCGGCTGTATAACGGCTGTCAAATATTCATTAGCAATATTATAACTACGCAAGCCCTGTCCCGTTACCAAATTGGAGGTCAATTGAAAAATTGAGCCTGTGTAAGGCGCAGAAGTACTAAAACGGTATTTTAAGCTGTCGGGCTGCACACCTGCGAGCGCGCTATTTGCGGCATTATAAGCCTCTTGATAGCGGTTTTGCTGAAAATAAACTTTTGCTAAATACGCTTGTGCCGCCGCCTTAGTAGCATATACGGTACCTGAACCTGTGAGGTTTGCCTCGGCATCTTTGAGGTCTTGTATAATCATGTTGTACGTCTCGGATACGCTCGAGCGCGAAACTTGCAACTCCTCCCAGCGTTGTCGCAAGCCAATACCTGCATGACTATTATCAGCTGTAAAGCCCCACGGCTGCGCAAACAAACGAACGGTTTCGAAGTGCGCTATGGCGCGAACAAACTTCGCTTCGGCGATAATTCTTGTTTTATCGCTTGCGCTGACGTTATCGCCAAATTTCTCGACACCATATATAGCATAGTTCGCGTCGCGACAAACGTTACCCATGCCGTCGAGGAGCGAGCCGTTAAACTCGTCGTTGAAAACCTGCCCGAGTATGTGGTTGAAATAAGGTCTTTGTGTCGGATTGACGACTATAACATTATCCGACCATGTCTCGTTCACGATAGGCACGTTTTTTCCTAAAAAATTGTCGTCGCCTAAGCTTCTGTACGCCGAATTGAGTACTTCTTGCTGTCTGCCTTGCTTCGCAAAAAAGGAGGCTTCGTTGTCCAAACCCGTAGGGCGAACCTCCAAATAACTATCTTTACAAGCCGTGCCGAGCATACTACACGCCGCAACCACCCAAAAATAGTTTTTATAATTATATAGATTCATATTTTGATTGTTGAAATAATTAAATAAATAATTGGCTTTGATTATGAATTAAAAGTTAATATCCATACCAAACATAAACGATTTTTCTTGCGGCGCGGTCAAAAAGCTGTTGTTAGTACCGCCGATATTACGTCCGCTCGCGCCTTTATCAGCAGGCGTTTCGCGCGCAACCTCTGGGTCCCAACCTGTATAATTGGTTAAAGTATAAAGATTAGTACCGATAAAGTAGAGGCGCATCGAGTTAATCGCTTTCGAGTTTTTGGTCGGTATAGTATAACCAAAACTTACGGTACGCAAACGCGCATAATCTGCCTTTTCCAAATAAGCACTTGTATTATTCTGCCAATAGCCATTTAAGCCGTATTTAGCATAATCCCAACTCAATATAGGATAAGTTTTATTTTGGTCGCCTGGTTGTGTCCAGCGGTTTTCTAACATATCTGCGCGCATATTCCAGTAGCCGTCGCCCGATACGCCTCTGCCGTCGTTAGAAAGTATCCAACGTTGGCGTTTAGCTGCGTCGTCATAAATAAAGCCGCCCAAACTGAATGCGATATTTGCCGAAACATCAAATGCTTTGTACTCAAAACGGTTGTTCAAACCGCCTGTAAGGTACGGCAAAACACCGCCTAAGGCAACGCGGTCGTTGAGGTTATAGACGCTCACGGGTTTGTCGTTAATGTCCAAAAAGATAGGCAAACCTGTTTGTGGGTCGATTCCGCCAGCACGAATTTTGAAGTGTGTAGCCACATATAAGCCTTCTACTGCGCGTATATCGCCCGTTGGGTTGATGATAGCATCGCCCGAAAAACCACCTGCCGATATAAATTTGTGGTCGTTGTGCGCCAAGTTGAGCGTCGTTGTCCAGCGGAAGCCGCCAGCGCGTTTGCTCACTATGTTGCGCGAGGTAATGCTCAACTCTAAGCCTTTGTTTTCAATGATACCGAGGTTGTAAAAATCTTTGGTCAAACCAGTAGAGGCAGCAGGTTCTACCTGCATGAATACGTCGGTAGAACGCGACATATACGCGCCGAAATCGGCAACAATACGGTCGTCCAAAAAGCCCATTTGCAAGCCCGCATCTATGGTTTGTTTGGTTTCCCAACGTAGGTCAGGGTTTTCTTTCTTGTTACTATTAGCTACAAATTGATTGTTGTAACCCGAGCCTCCATTGAGTACGACAGGTGCGTTGAAGCCGCCAAACTGTTGCCACCAAGGAATAGCCGCGTTGCCCGTCAATCCCCAGCTTCCGCGCAATTTCAAGAAATTAATCGTTTTTTTAGCACCTTTGAAGAAGTTTTCTTCCGAAATCACCCAACCTAAACCCACTGACGGGAAGTTACCAAAACGTTTATTCGCACCAAACACGTTCGAGCCGTCTCGACGGAAAGTAGCCGATACTTGGTATTTTTCAGAAAACGCGTAATTGATACGGGTAAAATAACTATGGAATTTGACCGTATCGACACCACGATAATCGTCGTTTTCGGTCTGACCATCTTGACGCACCTCCGAGCTTCCTGTGTTCGTAGCCGAATAGGTAAAGCTATTCAAGCCAAAGAAATTCCGTCTTACCCGTCCCGTAGTGCGATATTGATACTCCGTACCTACCATCGCACTTAATTTATGTGCTTTTGGCAATACCTTATCGAAGTTGTACACTACTGTACCATAAGTATTGAAGTTTTTACCTGTACTTTTGGTTTCTTTGGTGTAGCTCGTTTGTCCTTCCGGTTTGCCTACCAAGTCGGGGTCGTTTTTGCGCCAGAACGAACTCTGAAATACATGGTTGCCGTTGTCCGTATAGTCGTAACTTGCCGTTGCGTTCACGAGTAGCTCGGGCGTGACAGCATAACTAAGCGTAGCGGTACTTAATGATTTAAGCTCCAAATTATCAATTTTGTTGTTTTCCCGTTGTGCAACTGGGTTGCGTTTTAGGCTAAAAAAGTTACCTTGTTTGTCATAAACAGGATAAATAGGCAAGAAAAAGGCTTGTGCGCCAATCCAGCCGCTCCAAAAATCCTCCGTACCGTTTCTTGTGATAAGGTTGCGCACCAACGAGGTTGATAGCGAAATAGTCATGTTTTTTATCGGCTTCAAATCTAAGTTGGCACGAACGCTTGCGCGTTTTTGCCCGTTGCCGATAAGGTAAGAATTGTTGTCACTAAACGTAGTACCGATATAAGTACCTACTTTGCCGTTGCGCGACATATTGGTCATAGAGAGGTTGTACTCTTGTTTGAACCCTTTTTGTATCACCAAATCCTGCCAATTGGTATTGGTATTCATCGCATCGTCGTAATTAAAACCTGCTGCGGTATAGCCTTCGGGCAATGGCACGCGACCTGGTTTGCCGTCGTTTTCGTGTCCTTTTTGCCATACGGCTAATAGCTCTTTATTGTCTAAAAAGCGCACTCTTTTGGTGGGTTCGCCCCAACCCATACGGGTAGAAAAAGCAAATTTAGGCTTGTTGTCGCCTGCTTTACCGCGTTTTGTGGTGATAATGATAACGCCATTACCACCGCGAGAGCCATAAATAGCTGCGGCTGCCGCGTCTTTGAGTACCTCTACCGACTCGATGTCGTTCGGATTTAAGCTCGATAGCGGGTTGTAGTTTTGGTTACCTGCCGTGTTTCCCGTCAAAAAATAATCGGTCGCTACTGGAATACCGTCTATCACATAAAGTGGGTCGCCGCCTGCGCCGACCGTCGATACGCCGCGTATGCGGATAGAAGATGCAGAGCCTGCCAAGCCCGAGCCTTGCGTCACCTGTACACCTGCCGCGTTGCCTTGTAGGGCTTGCTCGAACGACTGTACGCTTTGCCCGCTAAGGGTTTTGGAATCTACTTTGGAGATAGACCCCGTGAGGTCGCGGCGTTGCTGCGTCTGTCCGTAGCCCGTCACCACAAACTCTTTGAGCATCTGTTGGCTTTCGCCTAACTGAAAATTGTAGGTACTTGTCGTGTTGCTTTTTACGGCAACAACCATCGTTTTGGTATCGTAGCCCGAGAACGACGCTTGCACTTTTACGTCACCTGGCGTGACGTTGTCGATGAGGTACACCCCGTCCATATCCGTAGCCGAACCGATGGTTGTACCCTCGATGATAACGCTCGCGCCTACCACCGCTTCTCCTTTCTCGTCCGTCACTTTACCTGTGATTTTGCCCGTTTGCGCGGTAGCCGTAGCTGCTGCGAACAAACCGACCATCATTAAGAGCAGAAAACGTGTAAAAGTTCTTTGTTTCATAAATTAAAATAGTTGTGTGAAAAAATATAATTTGGAATTTTAAATATAGGTAATTCTAATAAGTGCGAAAGATAAGGCATATTCTAATTATTTTATATATAATCAATAAAAAATTTAACAAAATCTTAATTTAATTTTACACACACTATATAATAAAGAATAATTGCAAGTTTGTAGCTTTGCATTTATTAAAAACATATAAGACATAAAGAATATCATTTGTTTTTATGATTAAAATTCAGTGTTTTATTGCCAACAATAAAAATTCAGCAACTATAAAAAACATGGACGATAAAAGTTTAAATAAGTACATTGCCGAAACGGGCGTTTGTTCGCGCCGCGACGCGGATACTTATATAGACGCAGGGCGCGTGACGCTCAACGGCGCGGTCGCCCGCAAAGGGAATAGAGTAGGAGCGGGCGACGAGGTGTTGCTCGACGGGCAGCCGCTCGTCGCGAAACCCGACACTATATATATAGCACTGAATAAGCCGCGCGGCATCACTTGCACGACCGACCTCAAAGACCCGAGTAATATTATAGATTTTCTGAGCCTCGAGCAGCGTATTTTTCCTATCGGAAGGCTCGATAAGCCGTCAGACGGATTGATTTTTTTGACGAACGACGGCGATATTGTCAATAAAATACTCCGTGCTGGCAATAATCACGAAAAGGAGTATGTCGTGACGGTCGATAAACCGTTCGACGACGCGTTTATCGTGCAGATGCGCAACGGCGTGGCGATACTCGACACCGTTACGCAGCCCTGCGTAGTGCAGCGCGAGGGCGCGAAAAAGTTTAGGATTGTGCTGACGCAAGGACTCAACAGGCAGATACGCCGAATGTGCGAAACGCTCGGGTATCAGGTGCAAACGCTTACGCGGCTGCGGATTATGAATGTCAGTTTGGCGGGTTTGCCGTTGGGCAAATGGCGGTATTTCACGCCCGAAGAGGTCGCGGAGATTAACGCGTTAGTCAATAACTCCTCGAAAACGGAGGAGGCTTCTGTTTTTGAGGAGTAGATAGATTCTTTGAAAATTTTTATGAATTTTATCGGCGTGCGGGTTTTAACCCTCACAAAATAAGCCAAGTGCGGGTTTTAACCCGCACAAAATAAGCCAAGTGCGGGTTCAAACCCGCAGACCGTTGCGCTTCGCCCACAAAAATTCTCAAAGAGTAAATAAATACAAAATTGTATTTTATAATATCTCTTGCAACGGCACAGTGCCGTTGTATTTTTTATCGATTTGGCTCTCAGTGTAATGTGGCACCCAGCCCGACATATCGATAAAAACCCTTATCGCTTTCACAAAATTCTTTTCGCCGAGGTCGAACCAATGCTTGGTGTTGCGCGGCACAGACATGAGGTCGCCTGCTTCGCAGGTCATGCAAAACACGTTGTCGCCGTCCTCGAGGTTGAACCAAAACATACCTTCGCCGTCCACAAAAAAGCGGACTTCGTCCTCCGTATGCGTATGCTCGCTGAGGAATTTGGTGCGCAAGGCTTCGAGGTTTTCGGTTTTGGGCGTGACGTTAATCACGTCTGCTGTTTGGTAGCCGTTTGCGGTCATGTAGGGCGTGAGCTGATGCGCATAAGCGGCGAGGACTTCGGCTTGTGTCGCGTCGTCGCGGAGCGGTACGGCTGCCTGCCATTGCTCGTACAAAATACCTTTGCCATTCAAAAAAGTTTTGATGGCTGCCGCGTCGCGGATAACGGTTTGGCGGTCGGGGATAGTCAGAAATGCCATAAAAGACTAGATAAAATTAAAGGTGTAAAAAAATAAGCGATACCATCAGGAGTGATAATGTCGCTTAATTTATCTTAATTCATTCGTTATTTACAAGCAGTTTTGCTTAGTTTTTCGCTGAATTTTGCTTTGGTCACGTCTTTAAACGTCATGTGACCGTCGTTTTTAGCATCGACGAGTTCGCCTTTTTTGATGAGCAACTCATCGTTTTCAATCTTCATCACTTTGGTTTCAGATTGATTGCTACCTTCAATCATGTAATCATACACGAGCTCGAGTTCGCCTACGGCGTTCTTTTTGCCCGACAACTTACCTGTCGCGCCGTCTTTTTGGTACGGATTCCAGACCATTTCGCCTGTCACTTCGTCGCCGTCGATAGTCAATGATACAGTAGTCGTATCTTTCTTTTCGGCTTTCATAAAGCACATTTTGCTGTCCGCTTTGGCTGCATCGGCAGGTTTTGCGGCTTCGGCAGGTTTGTTAGCCTCGGCAGTTGCTGCGGGCTGATTGTTGCAAGCGGCGAAGCCGACTACACTCATACAAATTACGATAAGTTGGTTTTTGGGTGTCATTTTTTTTTAATTTTTTGAAATACTATGAACTATGAACTATGAACTGTAAGCGATAAACTTCTTTCGCGAGGGCTATAAATACTATGAACTGTAAACTAAAAGCGATAAACTGCCTTCGCGAGGGCTATAAATACTATAAACAATGAGCGATAAGCGATAAACTACCTTCGGTAAAGCCATAAGCTATGAACTGTAAGCGATAAACTGCCTTCGCGGCGATAAAATAATTGGCTACGCCGAATCTACGATTTCATAATTGGCTACGCCGAAT
>JAYWGJ010000149.1:0-7339 GCA_043778315.1 Saprospiraceae bacterium
TCCTCGTAACGGTCGATTAAAAATGCACTCGAGCGCACCTCAATTCCTGCAATTGCTTTTTTTACATAATTTGTGATTTGATGGTGTGGAATTTGACTAATATCAAAACCTAAATCAGCATCAAAATCTTTTTTATTAAATATCAATAAATCGGGTCGCTTACCAATAGTATCTAATTCGTGTTGGAATGCTTGATAAAAAGTATCAAAACCTGCTTCGCCTGCTACCAAATCGTCAGATTTTCCATATTTCACAGCTACAAAGTTAATCGAGGTATCGTTTATCGCTCTTGTAATCAAGTTTTCCGCCCAGTCGCCCTGTTCTTTATTCGTAATGAAGTTGGAGGAGGCTTGCGTGGGCGTTCGGGCTTGGTCTCGTGGCGCATCAAAATCAACTAATTCGACAGGAACGTTTTTGATTAACGACTTTATGCTATTATGATAGGTCATTTTACTTTTATTATGATACTTTGATTTTATAAATATCTTTATTTACTTTATAACCCACAAAATTAAACTTTTATCTTCATATTCACAAAAAAAATGATGCGTAACGCAAATAAAAAAGTCATTTTATACTTGCAATATAATTTTTTATAATATGTTATTTGACCAAAAAAGATTAAAAATAGCCTAAAAAATAAAACTTATAGTATAAAAAAGTAATAGTAGCTGTAAAAATAAGTGATTTATGATTATAAATTATACAAAATACACTTAAAAAATAATATTTAGCTATATTTTATACTATAAATAGACTTAATAAAACAATATTAAGGTTGTTTGCAGTTTCACGAAGGCTTAATACAATTGTATTTAATACACATGAAACTAAAAATAGTATTAAAACATAAAAATATAATACATTTTTAGTGTTTTAATACCCTAATTTATTTTTATTATTATACATTTTAGTATTATTATTATCACAAATAAAAAAATATAAACTTATTACTAATAAATTAATCACTAATCGTTAATCACTAATCACTATTTATCCTTTTTTTATTCGTTCTAATAACGCCATAACATCTTTTACAGAACGCATACGTTCATGTACCATGGTATAAAGATGGTTTACTTGTTTGAAGGATATAAATCGGTCGCCAGAACGCATAGGATAAGCTAAAATCTGTTTAAATACATCAGAATCATAGTACGTTGATTGTGGATTGGTAATAAAATAGCAACGAAGTTTATGCTGTTTGAGTATCAAACGTTCTAATCCGAGTTCTTTACAGAGCATTCGAACTCTAACGCCATCAAATAAGTCGGTAACTTGCTCGGGCATACGTCCAAAACGGTCTTCTAAACGGGTAGCAAAACCTTGTAGTTCTGTTTCGGTTTCTAAATTATCCAATTCTGTATATAATGCGAGTCTTTCGCCTCCACTTGTAACGTACCAATCAGGTATTCGCATTTCAACGTCCATTTCTATTTGTACATCATTAACAAAAGTAGTTTTATTGCTTAATTCTTCCGAAAAAATATCTTTAAAATCAGTTTCTTTAAGCTCTCGTATCGCCTCTTTTAATATCTTTTGATATGTTTCGTATCCTATATCTAAAATAAAACCGCTTTGTTCAGCTCCCAATAAGTTTCCTGCGCCGCGAATATCAAGGTCGCGCATTGCAATCTGGAAGCCACTGCCCAAATCAGAGAACTCTTCTAATGTACGCAATCGTTTTCGAGCGTCATCTGTAAGCCCCACCAATGCGGGACAAAATAAATAACAAAAAGCCTGACGGTTGCTACGTCCCACTCGTCCGCGTAACTGATGTAAATCGCTTAATCCAAATTGATGGGCATTATTTATTATAATAGTATTAGCATTTGCAATATCCAAGCCCGTTTCTATAATATTAGTAGCAACCAATACATCATACTTGCGCTCTATAAAATCCAAAAGAACTTCCTCGAGCTTATCGGGAGGCAGTTGTCCGTGCGCAACAGCTATATCCATAGCTGGACAAAGTTTACCTATCAACGCAGCCATATCAGGTAGAGATTGCACCCTATTATGTATAAAAAAAACTTGACCGCCGCGCATTACTTCATACTCTATTGCCTCTTTAATCACTTGTTCGTTAAAGCCGCGAACCTCTGTTTGTATCGGTTGTCTATTAGGCGGAGGTGTATTGATTACACTTAAATCGCGCGCAGCCATCAATGAAAACTGCAAGGTTCGTGGTATCGGCGTAGCCGTAAGCATTAGCGTATCAACGTTTACTTTCATGGCGCGAAGTTTCTCTTTTGCAGTTACACCAAACTTTTGTTCTTCGTCAATAATTAACAATCCTAAGTCTTTAAACTTCAATTCTTTGTTAAGTATAGCTTGTGTACCTATCAATACCTCTACTTTTCCTTCATTTGTACGCTGTATGACCTCTTTACGTTGTTTTGCGGTCTTAAAACGATTCAAATAATCTACATTGATGCCAAATTGACCAAATCTTTCATCAAATGTTTTGTAATGTTGTAATGCTAAAATGGTAGTTGGCACTAATATAGCTACTTGCTTGCCATCTGCGACCGCTTTAAATGCCGCGCGAATGGCAACCTCTGTCTTTCCAAACCCAACATCACCACATATCAATCTATCCATCGGATTTGGCTTTTGCATATCACGTTTTACATCTTCGGTGGCTTTAAATTGATCGGGAGTATCCTCATATATAAAGGTAGCCTCGAGTTCATTTTGCAAATAACCGTCCTGCGGAAATGCGTAGCCTTTACTTGCTTTGCGTTCTGCATATAGTTTAATTAAATCCTTTGCTATATCTTTTACTTGTTTCTTTGCGCGAGTTTTGATGCGTGTCCAGGTGTCCGAACCGAGCTTGTGTAAAGGTGGCGCAGTGCCTTCTTTACCCACAAACTTGCTTATTTTATGTAAACTATTGATACTTACATACAAAACATCGTTGTTTTTATATATCAACCGTATAGATTCTTGTTTTTTACCATTAATATCTAATGTTTCTAATCCTGAAAATCGTCCAACACCATGGTCTATATGTGTAACAAAATCACCTGAACGCAAATCTTTGAGTAGTCGAATATTTAAGGCTTGACTTTTGCTGTAACCTTGCTTGACCGAATATTTATGAAACCGATTAAAGATTTGATGGTCGGTATAAAAAAGTATTTTATGTTCATAATCGATAAAACCTGCGTGTATCGTCTTCGCAATAGGGTGCCATCTGACGTGCGCTTTAAAGTCCTCAAATATAGTATATAAACGTTCAATCTGACGGGTATTGTCGGTAAATATATAGATGTCAAAATTTTGCGCATCTTTTTCTTTTAGGTCTTTAAACAGCAGTTCAAAGTTTTTATTAAAGGCAGGTTGCTGTTGCGCTTTAAAGAAAACGGTCTCAATTTTAGCTTTCGCAAATGGCAGCGTTGTACCTTCGCCGTTAGGCGCGTAGGTGTCGGTTTGCAACACAAAAGCCTCGAGCGTATCGTCGTCTGTGGGAGCTGTAAACACCAAAGCTAATTTTTGTAGTTGATACATCACATCATTAGGCAATACAAATGCGCGGTCACGAAGCAATTTATAAGTGTCTTCTTGCTCTGCTTCGGTCTCTTTTGGCAAGTTTTCGATGTAATCTATCGCTTTATCGAAGCAATTTAATAGCTTGTCTAATAACAACTGCCCGTCGTGCAACCAAACAACGGTGTCGGGTGGTATAATTTGTAATAAAGAGGCTTTTTGTGTCCTATCAAAATGGGTATTTATGTTTGGTAAGATGGTAACACGACCTATATTAGTCACAGAAAGCTGTGTATTAGGGTCAAAAAGACGTATTGTTTCTATTTCTGTATCAAATAAATCGATTCGATAAGGCATATCATTACCAAACGAATAAATATCGATGATACCACCGCGTATCGCAAACTGACCAGGTTCATATACGAAATCAGTCCGCTCAAAACCACATTCCACTAGTGTTAGTGCCAATAAATCAGTATCTAATTGTGCCTTAACGGCTAAATCTATCCGCGATTTAACCAACTCTTGCGGTACGACTATCTGTTCGAACACCGATTCAGGATACGCCACAATGATAGGGTGTTTCAAACTGCGGGCAGTAAGGCTGCCAATCACTTCGGCACGTCCTAAAACGTGATTTTTATTGAGTTCGTCAAAGTAAAGTGGTCGTTTAAAACTGTCGGGAAGGAAGAAAACGGTCTGTTCCAATAAACTATTCAAGTCATTTTCCAGGTACGCCGCTTCGTCTTTATCGTTCGCGATGATAAGCGTCGGTCGGGGCGACGCGAGATATGCCGCCGCAATCACCCACGCCTCCATCGAGCCTACGCAACCCTTCAACTGCACACGCGGCGGCGTAGTCGTCGCGCTCGGAGCTAAGTAATTATTCAAATCGGCGATACGCACATCTTCGCGGTATCGGTCGAGCAAATCATGTAGATTTTTGTCCAATTTATAGTATTTTAAAATTTATTTTTCTTTATTTTTCCTCACAAAGGTAAGGTTTACACTAAAATAAGCGGCATCTTTGCAACCTTATTTGGTTTTAATTGATTATTATAATAATGAAACAGCAACTTTTACTTTTTAGTTTTATCACTATAACGCATTGCTGCGGCTTGGCGCAAAACACGGCGCAGCAAAATAATACGGCGGCTGCGCCCATTAAAGACGTGCATATTGGGTTCACCAATGAAAAAATTACGCTCGACGGCAACTTGAACGAAGCGATTTGGCAAACAGCGACCATTTACGACGGTTTTTGGCGCAACGCGCCCAACGATACCGCTTTTGCGACCACGCATACGGAAGTGCGAGTTACTTTTGACAACAAAAACATCTATGTTGCGGCAGTTTGTTACGATAATTTGAAGGGCAACTACGTCCAGCAGACGCTCAAACGCGATTTTTCTATCACCAATACCGATTGTTTTGCCGTTTCGTTAGACCCGACGGGCGACCATCAAAACGGATTTAGTTTTAGTTTGTCGCCTGCTGGCTCGCAGCGCGAAGGCTTAATCGCGAACGGCGGCAACGACGGCGTAGCGACCGCGTGGGACCAAGTCTGGACGGGCGAAGCCGTGTTTACGCAAGGCAAGTGGACGTGTGAAATAGCCATTCCGTTCAAAAGTATTCGTTACAACCCCGAAAACAAGGTTTGGGGCATCAATTTTGCGCATCAAGACCTCAAACGCAACGAACTTTCTACGTTTCAAGCCGTGCCGCGTGGCTTGAACGTCTCCAACTTGGCTTACACGGCGCGGCTGATTTGGGACAACCCAATTCCGAAGGCTGGCGCGAACATCGTCATCAATCCCTACGTCGCCGCAGGCGCGGCAGTGAGCGATTATACCAAGAGTAACACGCCAAAACTTACGCCAAACGCAGGTGTCGATGTCAAAATCGGCGTTTCGTCGGCATTAAATGTCGATTTGACCGTCAATCCCGATTTTTCGCAGGTAGATGTGGACAGACAAGTGACCAACTTGGAGCGTTTTAGCCTATTTTTTCCTGAAAGGCGTACTTTTTTTACAGAAAATAGCGATTTATTAAACTCTTTGGGTGTAAATGGTGCGCGTCCGTTCAACTCTCGTACCATTGGCTTGGCGGCAGGCAAAACAATTCCGATACTCGGCGGTGTGCGATTGAGCGGAAAGCTAAATAATTTGACTCGCGCCGATGCGATGCTGATACAAACCGCCGACGACACGCTGACGCGCACGGCAGGGCAAAATTACGCGATTGCGGTCGTGCAGCGAAAGGTTTTAGCGAACTCGCAGGTAACGGTTTTTGGTATTAATAAGCAGGCTTTCGCCCAATATAAATGGGTAAACGGTGATTATAACCGCGTTTTTGGTGGCGAATTTAATTATAACAGCAAAAATAGTAGGTGGAATAGCAAAGTTTACTATCAGCGCGTTTTCTCCGAAACTGCCATAACTTCGCCCGACGCGGCGGCGGTTACGCTGACGCACAACGGCAAGCAGGTGTTCGGGTCGGTGAGTGTGGAGCGCGTAGGCAAAGATTTTGCACCCTCGACGGGTTTTGTGCCTTATCGGCAACAATTTAACGCAGAAACCAAAAAAACGACACTCGTTCCGTATTATAGTAGCAATCATTATATATTGTATCAGTTTTTTCCGCGTAATAGTGCCTCAAAAATACTATTTTATGGACCTGAATACGACGGATTTGCGTTTTTGAACGCCGATGGACGATTAATAGACCGTTGGTCGCAGTTTAAAGGCTTTTTATATTGGAAAAACGGCAATATTGCGCGTATTTTTTATAAAAACTATCAAACTCTGCTACAATTTCCATCTCAAATCAGCGCGAACGTTTTGCCGCAAGGCGAATATAATTACCAAACCGTCGGCAGCAATTTTGCGTCTAATCAGCGCAAAACGTTTTATACGAATGTGGAAGTGAATTACGGTACGTTTTATTTAGCAAAATTCTTGAATTATAAAGCAGATATTAATTATAGAATACAGCCTTGGGGCAATTTTAGCTTCAATATCGAGCAAAATTTCTTGAATTACACCGACGACAAGTATAAAAACGAAAGATTGACGCTTTTCGGTGCAAAAATGGAGTTTTCGTTTAATAAAAATATGTTTTTGACCAATTATTTACAATATAATACGCAAGCCAATAATTTTAACCTCAATACGCGCTTTCAATGGCGGTTCAGACCGATGTCTGACCTCTTTTTGGTGTATTCCGACAATTACGCGACCGACGTTTTTCACCCAAAAAATCGCGCGTTGATTTTGAAAATGAATTATTGGTTTGCGTTGTAACGATTAACGATTAGTCTTTAGTGATTAGTACCGTCGTAACTTTGACATATTATTAGAAAAATATTGTAAAAATCATAAAAACAGATAGAAAAAGCGGCGTACAGCAGAAAAAATCTGCTATACGCCGCTAAATTTTGTTAATTACTAATCGTTAATTACTAATCGTTAATCACTAATCGTTAATCGCTAATCGTTAATCACTAATCGTTAATCACTAATCGCTCAGTACTAATCGTTAATCACAGAATACTAATCACTAATTATCACTTTCTGCACCAATGCCTGCGCGTCCGTTTGCACGGTCAAAAAATAGCTGCCTTGCGGCACATTCGTAGCATCAAAACTCAATAAATTATTGCCTTCCGTGACGCTGACTTGTTGCGTGCGAAGAACGCGACCTGTGAGGTCGAGCAAGCTCAATATCGCTTTGCGGTCGGCGTTTGTGGTGCGGAAACGGACGAGCAAATCGCCGCGACTCGGGTTCGGGAATACCTGCAAATCGCTGTTTTTCGCTGTTTTATTGTCGGTTGCTACCGCAAAACTGC
>JAYWGJ010000150.1:0-7328 GCA_043778315.1 Saprospiraceae bacterium
TGCACAGCTGCACTTCGTGCGTTCACTTCGCAAAGGCGATTTAGCATCGCCTTTACTTGTTCAGCCTCAAATCTGCCTTGTTTTGACTCAAAATTCTGCGTGACAATATTCAGTCCCTTATTTTCTCTTCATTCCTATGTTTTCTACAGAACAACAAGCAGCATTAGACAAACTCACGAGGTATCTGAATGATACGCCTCGGGAAACGGTCGCGGCAGAGTTGAAGGAAATCGCCAAATTAGATTTTGAGGGCGTGAGCGCGGCAGCGTATTTTGATACGTTTAATACACATTTTGAAACGGGTTTAGCCGATTAAAATAACAAAAAAAGCATCAAAATCGTAGCGATTTTGGTGCTTTTTTTGTAAAAATAGAAAAAAGTCGCATTTATTTTATAACAATTCGGCGAGAATAATCTCTTTTAAATGTTGTAAAATATAGATAATTTGATAGAGTTCTTGTGCATCAGTAGCGTCAAAGGTTTTAGAAACACAATAGTTTTTACCGCGCAAAGTTGTGAAATTCCAGTCTTTGCCCTGTAGCCAACAACCGTAAACAGGTTTTTCATTTGCGTTGGTGTGTTGCGCCGAAATCATTGCCAAAAGCATTTGTCCTTCGGGGTCATCAGTAGCCCCCTTTCCGTTCCCCCAAAGGGGAAAACTTTTTTTTTAATTGTTGTAAAAAAAAGTAAGGTGCTTGCGGCGTATTAACTCCGAACGGCGTTGCAATCATGCAATCGCATTTTACAAAAATGTCTTGCCCTTCTACTTCGTTTTTCAAAATGCGTTCGTAGAACAATTTGATTTTTTGCGGCACATCAATTTTTGCCAAAAAGAAAATAGGTGAAATAAAGTGCATTTTCAACTCTTCTTCGTTCCAAAACTTGCCTTCTTCTTTGAGCCTAACGCGGTGCATCTCCAAATCTTCTACATATCGCTCGGCTATCGCGCCCGTTGTGTCGAGCAGCGCGTCGAGCAACGCGCATTGCGTTCCGTGTTTCAGTCCGAATGTGCCGATGATTAAATCGGTATCATATTTATGTTTTTTAAAATCTATTTTTTGCATAAAATAATATTTTAGATGATTTACATCGCAAAATTACGATTTTTTTCTTGTTTTGGTGTTTTTTTTATGGAAAGTCAAATGTTTTTAATAATATGAAATTACTTTGTTTACTTTTGTGCTATTAAATTTTGACAAAAAGATACGACAACGATAATTTTTCAAAAAAGCATACAACTAATTAATACAATAAATGGCAAAAGCAACACAATCGATAAAATCAATAGAACCCAATATTGCAGATTTGGCTAATGGCTGGCTCAAAACCCATCAGTTAAATTACAAATTAGAACAAGAGTCTTTAAATGCCGAAATAGATAAAGCTCTTTCCGATTATTTTACAAAAAATGGCGGAACAGGAGCTAATCGCCCCGACGCGAAATTACTTTTACAAGACAAAAAGCTAGATTTTTATCCAATTCTGATTGAGTACAAAGGCTACGTTGATAAACTCGTCAAGTTGGATAAGGAAGAGCAGGTTGAAAATAGAACCGCCAAAAACGAACCCAATCTTAAAAACATCAATGCTTATGCGGTAAACGGCGCGGTGCATTATGCCAACGCCTTACTTCACCATACTAGTTATACCGATATTATCGCTATCGGAATGACGGGACATAAAGATGTAACTGGGAATATAAAACACCAAATTGGCGTGTATTATGTGTCGAAAAGTAACTTTGGGCTTGGACAAAAAGTAGGGGATTTCTCCGATTTTTCTTTTTTAGCACCTGAAAATTTTGATGCGTTTATAGCGAAAGTAAGAACCCTAAGCTTGACACCCGCACAACTCAACAAGTTAAAAGAGCAACGGGAAAGAGAGATTGACGCGAGTTTGCGAAAGCTCAATTTTGATATTTATGAAAACGAAAAAGGATTAGGCGAAAACGACCGCGTTTACCTCGTTGCCGCTTCTATTATTGCAACGCTCGGCATAGCGGGCAAAGTTGCGCCGCTCGAAAAATCAGACCTAAAATCTTCTATCGAGAAAGGCAACACCGACGGCGAAATAATATTGCGCAAAATAAAAGCGTTTTTAGACGAAAAACAAATCCCGAAAGAAAAGAAAGACCTCATCGTCAGAACATTAGAAAACACCCTCACCACCGAAAATATAAACAGAGTAGAGAACGGCGAAAGCCAACTCAAAAGAGTATTTACCAAAATCGTAGATGACCTCGGCATATACTATAAAATCGGTTTAACCACTGATTTTACGGGCAAACTCTTCAATGAAATGTACGGCTGGCTCGGTTTTTCGCAAGACAAACTCAACGACGTAGTATTAACTCCGTCTTATATCGCTACCCTTTTGGTGAAATTGGCGCGTGTGAATAAAGACTCCTACGTCTGGGATTTTGCCACAGGTTCGGCGGGTTTATTAGTAGCCGCGATGAATGAAATGCTCATTGATGCCAAAAAAAATGTCACTTCGCCGAGGGAGCTTATTCAAAAAGAAATCAAAATAAAAGCGGAGCAACTGCTCGGTTTGGAGTTGCTGTCGAGCGTATATATGCTCGCTATTCTCAATATGATTTTGATGGGTGACGGCAGTTCCAATATCTTAAATATGGACTCCATCAAAGATTTTGATGGTAAGTACGGCTTCGGCGACACCGACAGCCG
This sequence comes from Saprospiraceae bacterium, assembly GCA_043778315.1. Taxonomy (GTDB): domain Bacteria; phylum Bacteroidota; class Bacteroidia; order Chitinophagales; family Saprospiraceae; genus JBEEMU01. Next base: position 2,688 of record JAYWGJ010000150.1, read on the forward strand.
ATTCCCTGCCGATGCCTTTATATTAAATCCGCCGTACTCGGCGAGCGGCAACGGCATGAACTTTGTAGAAAAAGCCCTCGAGATGATGAACAAAGGCTACGCCGCTATCATTATTCAAAACTCGGCAGGCTCGGGCAGAGCAAGAAGCTACTGCATAGATATTCTGAAAAAACACACCCTGATAGCAAGTATCAAAATGCCCGTAGATATTTTTATCGGAAAATCGAGCGTACAAACCAATATCTACGTTTTTAAGGTGAACGAAGCACACCATATAGACGATACCGTCAAGTTTATTGATTTCTCGAGCGACGGCTACACCCGAACGAGCCGCCGAAAATCGAGCAACAACCTAAAAGACACCAATCAGGCTAAAGAACGCTACGAAGAACTCATCAACTTAGTGCGGTTTGGCAAAACCAAATTAAAAATTTTTACTTACAGAGAATACTACGAAGGACGCATCAATCCCCTAAGCGGCGACGACTGGAATCAGTCCGCGCCCATAGATACGCAGCCCGTATTAGCCGATTTCAAAAAAACCGTCAGCGATTACCTCGCATGGGAAGTGAGTAACCTACTCAAACAAAACGAAACCGTGGGAAAGTAGATGCCCTGCTTAACGACAAACTAGACAATGTTGAGTGGGGCGAGTTTAGATTAGGTGAGTTATTTGAATTTGAGGCAATCAAACAAGCAAAATCTCAACAAGAAATACCTATCGACAATACTGGAAATGGAGTGTCTTATATTGTTCAATCAATGTTTAACAATATGCTCTCACGAACTGTCAATAAACAATGGTTGATTGAGCATAATGAAGCACCTGTTTCTGGTAATCGGATTGTATTAGGCGTAACTTTGCCTGCTGTTTCTTATCAACCAAGAGAATTTGGTGCAAGTCAAGTCATTACAGCTAAAACTGATTGGTTAAATGGGCAAAATGGTGTTTTTATTTCAACTCTAATTACCAAGCAGATGTGTCAATTTTCATATAATCGTAAACCGGGTATGCAAATTTACAAGGATATGGAAATCCAACTTCCCACCCAAAACGGCGCAATAGACTTCGAGTTTATAGAAACCTTTATTTCGGAGCTAGAAGCGGAGCGTATCGCGAAACTAGATGCCTTTTTATTAGCTAATGGACTAAAAGATTACACCTTAACAGATGAAGAAGCGGCGGCTTTGGAAGAGTTGGAAAACGTAAAAATTGAGTTTGGCGAATTTGAAATAGGTAAATTGTTTGAGATAAATTCATCTGTAAAGCGATTTGATGCTAACAAAGTCATAATTTCAGAAACGGGTAAACCTTATGTTGTTAGAACATCGTTGAATAACGGTATTCGTGGGTTTATAAATGAAGACGAACAGTTTTTGAACGAAGGAAACACTATCGCTTTTGGGCAAGATACCGCAACTATGTTTTATCAAAAAACTCCGTATTTTACAGGTGACAAAATAAAAATTATAAAATCAAAGGATAACAAAATAAACAAAATGAATGCTCATTTTTTTATTGCAACAATGACAAAATCTTTTAGTTCTTTCAGCTGGGGTGGCTCAAGTTTTAATGTGAGTATAATTGGAAATCAAACTATCAGTCTTCCAATCAAAAACGCCCAACCCGATTACGCGCTAATGGCAACGATTATCTCCGCAGTACAAAAACTGGTCATCAAAGACGTAGTATTATATGTGGATAACAAAACGGCAGCAGCCCAAAAGGCATTATAGTAGGATTAAACCACAAAAAAGCACCAAAATCACGCCCGATTTTGGTGCTTTTTTCGTTCCCAAAAACTAAAAAATGCTTTTTGCGTGTTTACGACGCTCCTTTATTGTGCAAAACGCAATAAAAAATACTACCTTTGTGCGGCTAAAATAAAATAATTTTGATGCAGCGTTTGGAGAGGCAACCGAACGTTTACGAAACTTTTAAAGTTTCGCAAACGCAGCTAATCCAACAAAATATACACTTACTTTTACATTATAATAATCACAATATAACGATGTCGGTACAAACGTTTCGCAATTTCAATGAGCTGTTGATGCACAATTTCACGCACCACAGAAGCGTCGCTGCCTTAGAATACAGCAACGGCGAGCGCGCCGAAACCTATACTTATCGCGAACTCAGTCACCGCGCCTACACGGTAGTGAACTACCTGATGGCGGACAAAATCAGCCGCGACGAAAAAGCCGTGATTTGGATGCCGAACTGCCCCGAAGCGATATACGTCGACCTCGGGTTTGTACTCACTGGCGGCATCGTCACGCCGCTCGCGCCCGAAACCTCGGCGGCAGATGTGGCGTGGGTCATCAACGACCTGCAAGCGAAATACGTTTTTGTAGATACCAAAGCGCAGTTGGAGGCATTGGCGGCTTTGCGCAACAAAATACCGTCGGTCAAAAAAGTGATTGTCCGCGAAGAGATAGAATTGGAGAACGAGTGGATGGTGCCGTTTTATTGGATGGTCAATTTCCCGACGCAAATAGTGACGCTCGGCGAGGTGCATAAAATCCGCGAGGAGCTACACGCCGACTCTATTTGCAATATTTTGTACGACACGAAAGCGGACAAACTGGTGCGCAAAGGGATAGTGGTGTCGCATGGCAACCTGCTTTCGGCGGCGCAAAACGTAGGCAGCAGATTGGAATGGGACGCGGAAACGGAGCGCAAAGTGCAGCGTTACCCGAACGCGCAGTCGATAGCGACGATACCCGAGCGGCTCATCGGCTACTGGGCGTTGCTCTATCACGGCAAAACGATGGTCATCTCCGAACCCGCCGACGGACGGTCGCTCGCGGCACATATAGAAGAAACGGAGGCGGATTTTGTGGTCTTGTCGGCAGATAAATTGGAGTTTTTGCGCGAAACCATAAGCGGCACTTTGCTGGACGGCAACTGGGGCAAATGGGCGTTGAGCAACGGCTTAAAAGTGTCGGAGCGCAGCCTTTCGGGTGTGCCTATTCCTTGGCTGATGCGGCGTTGGCACAAGCTGTACGCGAAGCAACGGGTGCGCACGCGCAAGAAATATTTTAAAAATATACACTACGTCATCGTCACCGACGGCGCACTGCAAGAAGCGACAGCGCGGTTTTTTCACGCCTTAGACTGCGTGGTTTTGCAGAGCTTCGGCACGACCGAAACCCTTGGTTTTGCTACGCTCGACAGTCCCGCCGACCCGTTCCCGTTAGGCAACGGACAAGCAATTAACGGCGTAGAAGTGCGCACCGAACGCTACGGCGTGGTTGCGGTGAGCGGCGTGTCGGTCTTCAAAACGTACTGGAAACAGGTGCGGCAAACCGCCGACGCATTCACCGCCGACGGCTTTTTTATCACGGACGCAAAAGGGCATATCGATACGCAAAAGCGATTGGTGGTTTCACCTGTCTCGGGTGCAAATGTGAAGGTGGAAATGAATGTGGATATTAATGTAGAAACAAATATAGAAACGCCCATAAGCGCGCCTATTGTAACAGAAAATAAGGAATCGGAAACGACGGAAACAACATAGGCGTAGGCAGTTGCGTTGTTCCGACAAGCGAAAAAATATTGTTTTTTATTGTTGAAATTATGCAATAGCGTTTTTACATTATTAATATCTCTAAGCGTTATTTTCTTTATAACGGTCAAAAAGAGGTCGATTGCTTAGTGGCTTGGGGCGACCGACCTATTAGAATTGTCGGCGAAAACGGAGCGTAAAAAGCTGACAAACAGCGCACTGTTCGAAGCTGTGACCATTTGGGAACAGCAAGTTTGGGCTGTGTTCGCTTTTTACGCGAAGAGCAGCCTGACAAGTCTAATAAGTCTTGATTTTTTGGTTCTTTTTTATCAAGAAAAAAGAACAAGAGAAATAAGTAGCCCGTTCGCGCTATTGCGACAAGCAAAAAATATTATTTTTATTGATAAAATAAAAACTACTATGATACGCATCGACTCCAAATTGCCGAACGTCGGCACGACCATTTTTTCGGTGATGAGCGCGCTCGCGCGCGAGCATCAAGCGATAAATTTGTCGCAGGGCTTCCCCGATTTTGATATGTCGGGGCGGCTGCAAGACCTCGTCACCGACGCGATGCGCAACGGGCATAATCAGTACGCGCCGATGACGGGACTTCCCGCGCTCTGTGAGCGGATTATACAAAAAAACTACCGCTTATATGGCGCAATACAAGACGCGGCGACCGAAATAACGATTACTAACGGTGCTTCGCAAGCGATTTTTACGGCTATCGGCGCGTTTATCCGTCCCGACGACGAGGTGATATTGGTAGAGCCGTGCTACGATTGCTACCGACCTGCCATCGAACTCGCGGGCGGTCGCGTGGTAGTGTACGAAACTTCCGCGCCCGATTTCGCGGTCGATTGGGCGGCTTACGCCCAATTAATCACACCAAAAACAAAAATGCTGCTGATAAATAATCCGCAAAACCCGTCCGCGTCCGTCTTTTCGGCTGCCGACTGGCAAGCGATAGCGCGCCTCACGGTAGGCACGGATATATTGATTTTGAGCGACGAAGTATATGAACATTTAGTATATGACGGCGCGGCGCACCAAAGTATTTTTCGGTTTCCCGAACTTTGGGAGCGCACGATAGCAACTTATTCGTTCGGTAAAACGTTTCATAATACGG
>JAYWGJ010000151.1:0-7278 GCA_043778315.1 Saprospiraceae bacterium
CCGTTCGACGTTTTAGATTATGCAGATAATTATTTCGACCTAAAATTTGCGTTGGAAGACATCTTAAAACGACGAATTGATTTGTTGGAAGATAAAGCAATTAAAAATCCTTATTTCCGCGAAGCTGTCAATCAACAAAAGCAATTGATATATGGAGAATGATATAAAAACATGGCTTTATGATATTTTGAATGCTATCAATGAAATTCAGAGTTTCTTTATTGACCGTCCAAAAGAGTTTTTGAATTATCAAAATGATTTGAGAACTAAACGGGCGGTCGAGCGAAATATAGAAATTATTGGTGAAGCCATGAATCGTATTTTAAAGAAAGACAAAACCATTGAAATTACAAATTCAAGAAGAATGGTCGACCTGCGAAATAGAATAATTCACGGTTATGACTCGGTTTCTGATGATGTTATTTGGGCAACGGTGATTAGGTATTTACCTGTATTGAGAGCCGAAGTTGAACAATTATTGGGTGAGTAAAAATACAGCGCAGCCTGCGAAAATTTTTCTACGAGACAAATAAGACCAATAAAAAAACCTACTGTTTCCTTAAAACGGTCGGTTTTTTTGGTTTTTCACAAAAACTGCTAATAAAGCATTAACTTTGCCTCACTTATTTTAGTAATTTAGAATCCAAAAATCCTATTCCATGAAAAAAACATTTTTTCTCTGCCTCGCAGCTACCGCAACACTATGGACTGCCTGCGAAAAATCATTTAGCTATGAAGGCATTATCCGCAACGATAGCGGCAAAAACGTCAAGTTTTATTTTTATAATACGAAAAATGTATTGACCGATAGTTTCGCGATAGAAACGGGCAGCAGCAAAACCGTGGGCAACGGCACTATCGAGGGCGTGAAAAAGGATTTTGATTGCGCTTCGCGCTCGATGAGTCGCTACGGCGATAGTATCAGAACCGTAGTTGTTGGCGGCGGCACGCTGAAAAAGAGGGTACAGAAAAGCGAAAATTGGAAAACAGAAGACGTAGAGAAAAATTTGGAACGCTGCACCCTTACCATCACGGCAACCGATATATAAGTCAGTATTTCTTATATCTATGTAGCTGAAATAAATTAGCCGTGATTATTTATCTACACTCAAAAAATAGCTTAAACCTACGCAAATGCTACGTTTTAACTATTTTTCTTCGTTCCCGATAATCACGACTAATTTAAAACATACACCTATGGCAACTATCGTGATGATTGGTGCGGGGAAAGTGTCGTATCATTTGGCACACCGCTTGCAGGCGTGTGGGCATCAAATCGCGCAAATATACAGCCGCAACAAGGCGCACGCGGTGCGAGTAGCGGCGTTTGTAGCCGCGCCTAAATTACCATCAATAACCGATGATTTAGTGGCACTCAAAACCGATGCCGACCTCTATATCATAGCCGTCAGCGACGACGCGCTGCCCGAAATAGCCTGGCAGTTAAGCGCAATTTTGCCTTTAACGGCAACCGTTGCGCATACCTCTGGAACGGGGAAAAGTATTACTTTAGCTGATTATTTTGATAATTCAGGTGTTTTTTATCCATTACAATCGTTTTCCTACGATTTTTTACCTGAATTTGAAACGCTGCCTATTTGCATCGATGCGACAAATGCGCAGGTGCAAGCGGTTTTAGAAACTGTTGCTAACAGCATCAGCAACGCCGTTTATTTCATCAACGACGAGCAGCGCGGACAACTACATTTAGCGGCTGTTTTTGCCAATAATTTTGTGAATCGTATGTACGCAGTTAGCGAAAAATTATTGGCAAAACAGGGTTTGGATTTGGCTATTATGCTGCCGCTAATCACCGAAACGGCGCGCAAAATTCAGCATATTTCGCCACAAGCTGCGCAAACGGGTCCAGCCGTCCGCAACGATGCAACAACATTAGCGCGACATCGAGCCTATCTAACCGTTCACGCGCCCGAACTCCTGCCACTTTACGACGCAGCAACGCAAGAAATATGGAATAATACCAATCGTAAATAAACAAAAAAAGGTATCATTATCATAACGATAATCATACCTTTTTAATTTTGTTGCGACACTATTGCGACATTATCGCACTATCGTAATATCGCCTTTGTAGGGTATCGTTTGCCCGTCGATAAACTCTACTTCCATGAAATAAACAAAAACGGCGGGTTGCATCACGCTGCCTTTAAACCGTCCGTCCCAACCGTAGCTCGGGTCGTTCGGTAAAAAATTATTAGCTTCGTACATCAGTTCGCCCCAACGGTCAAACACTTTCAGCACTTTTATAGTCTTAACGCCTAAGCCGCCATTCACAAACCAAATATCGTTTACAGCATCGTTATTAGGCGAAAAAACATTCGGCACATATATATTGCGCTCTTTTTCTACGTTTATTAAAACACTCGCACCTGCCGTACAGCCGTTGCGGTCGGTCACGACAACCGCGTACCGCGTAGGGTCTAACGGGTTTACGGTCGGCGACTGACAAGCCGTCCCGTTCGCGCACACAAAATTTTTCTGCGGAGTCCATATATAGATGAGGTCGGCAGGGCTGACGTTCACGTTCGTTTGTATTTGGTAGCTTTCGCCCATGCGAATACTCACTTTCGGTGCGTCGATGATGGTGAGTTGTATCGGGTCGGGCTGCGTCACGGTACGCGTTACCGTTGCCAAACAGCCCTTATTGTCTTGCGCGTACACCGTATATACGCTTGCAGGCAAACCTGCAAAAGTGGTATCTGCCTGAAAATTGGAGCCGTCGAGCGAATAAGTATAAGTGCCGCCGTTGCCGCCATAAGCGGTATCGACCACTATAAAACCATTGTCATCATTGTAACAAACAGTGCTTATCGCTTTCGCCAATATTTTTACGGAGTCAGGTTCGGTAATCACAACCGTACTAGAAGTGATACAGCCACGCGCATCAGTCACGGTAGCGGTGTACGTTCCCGTCGGTATATTGGTTACGTTTCCGCTCGTTTGCCCCGACGCTAATCCGCTCCAAGTATAGTTGTAATTAGCCGTTCCGCCTACGGTACTCGCTACTGCGCCGCCGCTTGCTTCGTTTTTGCAACGGGCTGCCGAAGGCGTTATCGTTAGTAGTAACGCCGCCGTCGGTTCGCGTACCGTAACGGTAGCAGGTCCGAAAGTACAGCCGTTCGCATCGGTCACGCTCACAGGATAAGTACCTGGAAGTACGCCTACTACTTGCGGCTGATTGACATTGCCTAAGGTCGTCCAATCATATCTATAAGGCGCAGTTCCGCCTTGCATCGTGATACTCACTTTTCCGTCGTTGCCCCCAAAACAATTCACGGGCGAACTGCTCGAGTCTGTCGCGACCAATTGCTGCGGACAGTCAATCGTCAAATTAGCAAAAGTGATACAGCCGTTCGCGTCCGTCACCGAAACCGCGTTGCTGCCGCAACCTAAGTCAATCGCCGTTTGCAGCCTCGAGCCGTTCGACCACAAATAACTATACGGCGTAGTCCCGCCTGCAATATTAGCAGTTGCCTTGCCGTCATTTCTATTGTAACAAGTGGCGTTTTGAACACCTTGCGTACTTATATCGAGCATCGTCGGCGCGGTGAGCGTTGCCGAACTCGCGAGCGTACAGCCGTTCGCGTCCGTAACGGTGACGGTATAAGTAGAAGGGGGCAGATTATCGGCGTTGCCGCCAACCAAGCTATTGCTCCATAAGTAGCTAAACGGGGCTAAACCCGTAACGGCTTGCGCCAAAATACTCCCGTCGCTACCGCCAAAACACTTGATATTTGCAGGCGTGAGCTTGAGCGTCGGGTTCGCATTTATCACTACAATTGTATTCGCCACAGCCGTACAGCCGTTGCCGTCGCTGATATTTACGGTATAAATTCCGCCTTTGGCGGGCGTAGTATTGCTAATCGTTGCCGATGCGCCATTCGCGGTAAAGCCACTCGGACCCGTCCACGCGTAGTTCAATCCGCCTGTTGCGTTAAGCTGCACATTCGTACCCTCGCATTTTGGGCTGTCGTTATTGGCAGTTGCCGCTATCGAGGTGACCAAAACGGTCGTCGAGCCACTATTCGTACAGCCGTTCACGTCGGTAACAGTTACCACATATTGTCCCGACATCGCAGCCGTTAGGCTATTGACGGCTGCGTCTTGTAAAGTAGAAGTGTAGGCGTTAGGTCCAACCCAATTAAACTGTATGCCGCCAGGCGCGTCTGCGCGCAACGTGATGCTGTTGCCTGCGCAAGGCGTACCCGTTCTGCTGATGGTAACGGTAGGCGGGAGGTTGATAACCACGTTCGTATTTGCGAAATTAGAGCAACCAAACACGTTCGTCACGGTGAGATTGTACGCGCCCGAAGCGGCTGCGCTGACGTTGGTCAATACGGGGCTTGCGCCGACTGCCGAAAATCCGTTCGGACCCGTCCATGAATACGTCCCGCCCGCGCCTGCACCCGAACCTGTAAGGGTAAGCGTCGCGCCGCTACATGGCAGACCCGAAGTGACTACGCCTGGGTTTGAAGGGCGCGGATTAACGGTTACATTAGTCACCGACGAAGCGGTGCAACCACCTGCAAAAGTGATAGTTACGGTGTATGTGCCGCTCATCGCGGTTGTCGCCATAGGGCGCGAAGCGTTTTGCGTATTAGCGGCGAACGCTCCTGGTCCCGCCCAAGAATAAGCTGTTCCGCCTGCCGTCGCTAATAGCGAAACCGTCACGTCAGGACAGTAAGGTCCCGTATTGGTAGCCGTCGCGGTGCATTGTGCAGTAGCACGCATAGCGAAAAAAAGATTGGCTACGGCAAAAAAAGTAAGTAGGTAATAATTGGTTTTTTGATACATAATATAATGCCGATAAAACGAAGATTTATGTTTCACTAACAGTGAATTGTGACAGTGATTTATTTGTAAATTTTTTCGTTCTACAATTTCTTTTTTGTGATAAATGTAATTAAATTTTTTTGGTTCTACTGTAATATATAGCAAATAACGTGCAAAGGTAGCTTTTTATTGTATTAAAATTAATATTATTTGTAACACATAAAGTTAAAGTGCAAAAAATAGTATATTATGCTGATAATTTACTTAAATTTGTGGTGCTTTTCATTTCAATATTTTTTAATTCATCATGCAAAAAGTAGATATTTTAGCCATTGGCGTACACCCCGACGACGTAGAACTCGCGTGTAGCGGAACGCTGCTGCACCATATTGCGATGGGTAAAACCGTCGCGCTGCTCGACCTCACTCGCGGCGAACTCGGCACACGCGGCTCTGCTGATATTCGCGACCGCGAAGCCGCCAACGCCGCTAAACTGATGGGCGCAGTTGCCCGCCAAAACCTGTGCATGGCAGACGGTTTTTTTGAACGCTCGCCCGAAAACGTGCTTAAAATAGTGCAGGCAATCCGTCATTTTCAGCCGCAAATTGTGCTATGCAACGCCATCTCTGACCGTCACCCCGACCACGGACGCGCCGCCAAACTCACCGCCGACGCTTGTTTTTACGCAGGTTTAGCCAAAATAGAAACCCGCGACGCTGCCACAGGCGAGCCGCAGGCGCGGCATCGTCCGCAAGCGGTGTACCATTACATACAAGACCGCTTTTTGCAACCCGATTTCGTGGTGGATATTACGCCTTATTTGGCACAAAAAATGAAATTGATATTGACTTACGAGTCGCAATTTTACAATACAGCGACCGAAGACACGGAGCTGAGTACGCCGATTTCGGGTAAAGATTTTTTGGAAACGGTGGTAGCGCGCAGCCGCGACTTCGGGCGACCTGTCGGCTTCGAACACGCGGAGGGTTTTCAGGCGGCGCGCACGGTCGGCGTGAGTAGTTTGTTTGATTTGGTGTAAATGTTTATTATGAAATTTAATATATTTGCAATAAAAAGAGATTTGTTTCGCCTAATTTTATTTTTTAGCTTATTTGCTTTCGCGATATATATACTCGATAAGTTCGATGGTGATATTGGTGCGGATATTGTTAGAAGTTGTAATAAAAAAGATATGAAGGGCATTTATACGCCAATTTACTGTAATCATGTCGTTTTTTTTGAACTTAATACTTACCCAAATGAAGAGTTTAAATTAGGTTTTGGAGCGGCAGATTATTCCTCCGAAAGTCAGTATGATTTTTATAATTATGCGGAAAAAGGAGATTCGTTATACCGAGATATAGATACAATATATCTCTATAAACCCAATGGCAGCATAACTAAATGGTTAGCGGGCTGTGCAGAAGGTGAGATAAACTTAAATGAAATACGTCCTGGTTTTGGTGTGCCAAATGCTGTACAATGGCGCAAGGCAAGAAAAAAACAAGGACTATGGCGACAATAAAAATATTTTATAAAACTAAATATTTCAAATATTCTAAATATTCCGTGCATATGGCACTTTACGCCGCTCAAAATAAACCGCCGCTCCGCATAATAATCATTTTGGTATTGAAAAAAACGGTATATTTGCGGCTGTAAAGCCGTAATATAATACGGCTCAAAGAATATGGAACGTAAAAAGATGGAACTCATCCGCTTCGACTGGGCGATGAAGCGCATATTGCGCGACAAGGCGAACTTTGTCGTCTTAGAGGGTTTTTTGTCGGTGCTGCTGAAAGAAAAGGTGACGATTGTATCTATTTTGAGCAGTCAATCGAACCAAGAAGCGGACGACGACAAGTACAATGATGTCGATATTTTGATACGCAATAGCAAAGGCGAACACATCATTATCGAGGTGCAAAACACCAAACAAAACGATTATTTTCACCGTATTTTATTTGGCGCAGCAAAGATTATCACCGAATATATACAAAGTGGCTCGGCGTATGAAAACGTCAAAAAAGTGATTTCGGTGACGGTCGCGTACTTTGATTTGGGTCAAGGTGCAGATTATGTATATCATGGGACAACCTCGTTTGTAGGTATTCACAAAGGCGATATATTGCTCCTTTCGGCGGCGCAGCGCGTTCGGTATGAAAAACTCAACGTTCACGAAATTTATCCTGAATATTGGATTATCAAAGCGGGCATTTTTGATGAAGGGCAAGTAAATGACGAACTAGACGAGTGGATTTATTTTTTCAAAACGGGCTGCGTTTTGGAAGGCTTCACCGCAGCAGGTTTAGATGCTGCCAAGGCATTATTAGATAAGCTAAAACTACCCGAACTCGACCGCAAAAAATACGACGACTATCAAGAACGGTTGCGTAAATTGGCGAGCTATCACTTGACGGAAGTAGATGATTTTCAGACCTTGTTGAAAGAAAGAACAGCCGAAAGCGAAGCAAAAGGTAAAGC
>JAYWGJ010000152.1:0-2660 GCA_043778315.1 Saprospiraceae bacterium
TACGACTGTTTTTGGTATTTCGGGTACGAATACGGGTGGAACAGCTATGGGAGCGGCTGCCTGCTCCTCTATTTTTGCAGCTACTTTCTCGACAACTTTCTCTACTATTTTAGGTGTAGATTTGAGTGGTTCAGTTGCAGGTTCTTGGTTTATCACAAACCGCGTATCTTCCAAAAACGCATCATATAAGTCGCGTAAATACGCGAGCATAAGGTCGCGCTCCGTCGCCGAAAGGTCGTCGGTATGCTCTATAAAGTCGTACATTTTTTGCGCCTTATTCAATAAAACGCGGGTACGATTGAGGTAAGCTGGCATATTTTATGATAAGAAGTAAATTACTTTAACTGTATGCGTTTGATATTTGCGCCAAGCGCATTTAGCCGTCCGTCGATGTCTTCGTAGCCTCTATCTATCTGATTGATATGCTCGATAACGCTCGTTCCGTCGGCACTCAATGCTGCTATAAGCAGCGCGACACCCGCCCTGATGTCGGGCGAAGTCATATTGATACCGCGTAAATTATAGCGTCGGTCAAGCCCAATCACGGTAGCGCGGTGCGGGTCGCAAAGGATAATTTGTCCGCCCATGTCTATCAGTTTATCGACAAAAAACAAGCGGCTTTCAAACATTTTTTGGTGTATCAATACGCTACCTTTCGCTTGCGAAGCCATTACTAATAAAATGCTCATCAGGTCGGGCGTAAAGCCAGGCCAGGGCGAATCGTAAACCGTCATAATAGAACCGTCGATAAAAGACGTTATTTCGTAGTGTTCTTGTGCAGGAACATGAATATCGTCGCCTTGTATGTCCATTTTTATACCAAAACGGCGAAAAATAGGCAATATATTACCGAGTTCGTTGATAGCGCAGTTTTTAATAGTGAGCGCGGATTGTGTCATCGCCGCCAAGCCAATAAAACTACCAATTTCAATCATATCGGGCAGGCATCGGTGCGTCGTTCCGCGCAAAGCGGTCACCCCTTCTATTACCAACATATTCGAGCCTGTGCCGCTTATTTTTGCACCCATGCTATTCAGCATTTTGCAAAGTTGCTGTAAATACGGTTCGCAAGCAGCGTTGTAAATTTTGGTCACGCCTTGCGCGAGTACTGCAGCCATCACTATATTAGCGGTGCCGGTCACGCTGATTTCGTCCATCAAAATATAGCCGCCCGTAAGGTTAGCCGCCTCGATAGAAAATACGGAAAGGTCGTCGTCGTACACAAATTTTGCGCCCAACATCTCGAAGCCCAAAAAATGCGTATCTAAGCGTCGCCGACCGATTTTGTCGCCACCTGGTTTTGGAATATACGCCTTACCGAACCGAGCGAGCAAGGGTCCGATAAGCATCACCGAGCCGCGTATTTTGCGCGCCTTCACCAAAAACTCTTCGGAATACAAGTATTTTACATCAATATCTTTTGCCTCAAACTCGTAGGTATCGTGTGCTACGCGCTCCACGCGCACGCCGAGTCCGCGAATAAGGTCGATAAGCATACGCACATCGACGATGTCGGGGACGTTGCCGACCGTTACTTTTTCGGAGGTGAGGAGCGGCGCGCATAGCACCTGTAAGGCTTCGTTTTTAGCACCTTTCGGCGCAATATCTCCGCTCAGGCGTGCGCCGCCTTGCACTTCAAATGCTTCATTCATTATTATTAGAACTAAAATAAACTTATTACCACAAAGGTATAAAAGATTAGTCAAAACACAAAAAGTGTATGTTTTAAATTGAAGGATATTATCGTAATGAGAAAAAAATAACACAGCTCAATCCATAAACACTGTTTGAAGAAAGAATTAAGCGGTAATATATTTTATGGCAAAAAACAAAACCCCGCGCTGCACCTGCAACACGGGGTTTTTTATTATCACAATTATAATTATTAATCACTGTTCACTGTTCACTGTTCACTGTTCACTAAATTAATCACTAATCCGCACCAATTTCTGCGCGTCCAAATGAACCGTCGTACCTACTACGCGGACGAAGTACGTCCCGTTAGGTAAGTTGTTCACGTCGAGTTTGAGGTAATTAGTACCGTTTGTGATAGTCACGCGCTCCGTGCGCACCGTATTACCCATCAAGTCGATAAGCACTACCGTTGCGTTAGCGTCTTCGCTTTCCGTTGTTATTTTCACGGTCAATACGTCCGTGCTGATAGGGTTCGGGAAGATAGACATTGCGGCACGCGCCACTTCTACACCTGCATTAGCGGTATTATTGTTATTATTCGCCGCTACGCGAGCGTTACTACCGCCACCTGCGATACATGCACACACCTTAAACCCTGCATCTATATCGGTGCGGTTTTCACCCGCTACCACCGTGATAGCGTCGGTTCTGCCTGTGTTTACGTTCGCATCGCTACCGTTAGTAGTACCGATAGTTTGGGTAGTCAAGCTCCAACCTGCGCGGTAAAACTCTACCACATAGCTACCCGGAACCACTGCAAACGAGTAGTAGCCGCTTGCGTTAGTCGTAGTAGTAGAAAGCAATGTACCCGTGCTGCTCAACAAGCGAACCTCAGTATTCGCGATACCTGCTTCCGCATTGTCTTGTAAACCGTTGCCGTTTTGGTCGTACCAAACATAGTCGCCGATAGTGGCTTTACCGTAGTAAATACCTGCATCTAACGAGTAGTTGCTCGTGCCTGCCGT
>JAYWGJ010000153.1:0-7217 GCA_043778315.1 Saprospiraceae bacterium
GGCGGTAATAGTAGGCGGAGTTACCGACCCGATTGTGATGGTTTTAGACGCGCTATTGCTGCAACCTGCCGCGTTCGTAACTATACAAGTATAAGTACCAACCGTAGAAACCGTTACCGTTTGTGTATTTGCTGCGCCGACAATCGTACCCGTTCCGCTCCAAGCGTAGGTAGCGTAGCCCGCGCCCGCATCTAAGGCGATATTAGTACCGCAAATCGTGTTCGCACCTGTAATAATAGGCGTGAGCGGCGCGGTATTCACCGTAACTATGCGCGTGGAAGTATTGCTACAACCTGCTGCATTCGTCACCGAAACGGTATAAGTTGTAGTCGCCGAAGGCGCAACGGTAATCGTTTGCGTGGCATTCGGAATAGGAACGCTCCAAAGAATGGTGCTAAACGCTGCGCCGCCTGTATCTGTTCCTGCATTCAAAACGATGTTGCCGCCGAGGCAAATCGCTGCTGGATTTGGTGTAATATTCACAACTGGATTGGCGGCTTGCGTGATTGTCACGGTATTTGTGGCGCAACAGCCGCCTGTATTGCATATTTGATAATCAAAAGTGATAGGAAAAGTACAAGTCGCCGTAGGCGTAAATGTAATCGTTCCTGCCGCTTGATTGACGGTAGTTACCGCGCAGCTCGACGGGTTTATGACCTGTAAAGTGCTGTTTACTAACGTACCTACATTGGCAGCGTCGTTAGTCAAAACATTAATAGTAGCCGACGTTGCGCCTGGACAAAGTACGGCTGCGTCTGCTACTACCGTTGGTAATGTACCGTTCGTGACGGCGCGAAGTGAAATATCGTCTATCGCAATATCGTTGCCTAACTGACCGTTATTTGCCGATTGAATACAGAAAACCACATTGCCACCTGCACCGCTATTGAATTGATAGCCTGCAAAATGCCATTGTTCGTCTCGCGGCGCGGTAGTGACCGCACCTAAATTGCTACCTGCTGCCGTAAATTGGTATTGCGGGTTCAGAAAAGCAGGATTGGTTTGGCTTGTTGGCAATAAATTGATAAAGTAACCACCGAAACAATAGTTGGTAGCTGCCGCTAAATTGACGGTCTGACACCATAATTGCGTGTTCGCGCCTACGCTGCCCGAAGGATAATTGGCAACATACAAATTACCTGTACCTGTGGTGTGGTCGCGGAGCGTCGGCGACCACGTCGAGATACAGCTTGTCGGCATACTCGTTACGCCGTAGCGGTACTCGCACATGTAAGGCGCGCCGCTTGGCAGGGTACACGCTGCGGTAAGCGAACTACAATTTTCGTAGGTATATTGCGAAGTAAAACCTGTATTGCCCGCTTCAAAATCGCCGTTGCTCACTTGATTAGTGCCGTAGCAGCCGGGTCCGCCGCAAGCGACGGGTGGCGGGCAACTTGCCGATACCACAATCGGTAACGTTCCGCACTGATTGGACAAAACGACCGTCGGCGCAACACCGGCTACGGGGTACAGCGCACTATTATATACATCGCCCGAGATAAGCGTAGCGGTAGCTACTCCGTTGATAGTCAATTGCATAGCAGGCGAACCCGCCGTTACCGTAAAGGTAAAAGAATAGTTAGTACCCGTGAGGTCACAAATAGTAGTTGGACCTGTTATCAAAGGTGACGTGCCTGTTCCTACTCGCGTAGTAGCGGTTGCGGTACAGCCACCTACGGCAGTAACCGTGACGGTGTAAGTACCTGTATTCGCTACGGTATTTGTTTGGGTAATAACGGTCGGCGTTGGCGCAGACCACGCATAACCTGTGTAGCCCGCTCCTGCATCTAAGGTAACCGTTCCTGCATTACAAATAATAGGATTGACGGGTGTGATAACGGGCGCAGGCGGTATCGCATTCACGACAACCTGCACGCTAGAAGTAGAAGAGCAGCCCGCCGCCGAAGTAGCGGTAACGGTATAAATAGTGGTCACTAATGGACACACCGAGGTATTGGCGTTGCCCGTGCCGCTCACCGTTCCGCCGCTCCAAACGTAAGTTCCCCCTACGCCCGCGCCGCTCGCTGCGAGCGATGCGCACGCGCCCGTACAAACGGCTGGCGTACCTATGATAACGACAACTGGGAGTGGGTCGATGGTTACGGTTTCGGTCAAGGCGTTGTCTTCAAAACAGCCGCCTAAACCCGCAAACGGCTGACCGACGGTCAAACCTGTTATCGTTGCGTTATGGTTGATGGCGTGAACGATACAACCGTTTTGCGAAGCAGTAGAAATACCGAAATCGCCTGTTGCGTTGAATGCGGTAATCGTACCTGCGCAAACCAAAACGTACTTTTGGGTGAAACCCGCCGTTGTATTGTAGTTGCTCGAGCCGATAAGCAGTTGCTGCCCGACGCATACCCGCGACGTACAAACGCGCACGGTTGTACCCGTATTGCCTTGATAATATTTCTCCTCGAAGCAACCGCCCGAAAAGCCGTAAGGCGCGCCGACAGTTATGGTAGAAGGGTTGGGTGTCGGTGGTAGCGCGGGGTCGTAGTTCACGACTACTATTTTGTAGAAGCCGGGAGCGACACCCGTAAAGTTAGCTGCGGTGTTCGCTATTTGCACCACCGCATTTGTTGTTGCGTTAAGCAAAAAGTAGATTTGGGTATAACCGACGTGCGCGCCTGTGGTTGCGCCGAGGTTTATATCATTAGTAAAGTCACACGGTTGCGCGGTAGCGAGCATTGGTAATAAAACAATTGCTGCAAGACCTACTATTCGTGTGCGTTGTACCAAATATTGTATGATTTGTTTCATAAAACGCATTTTATTAGAAAATGAATAGTTAAATTTTTCTCTTTATATATAATCAAATTTTATTGAAATTATAACAAAAAGAAGCAATGGTTTACCATCTGCCTGGATTGGCAGGACAAGGGTCGCATGGCGCAGGTGCCGTCCAAATATTACAAACGGAGAGCGTACAAGCGGCGGACGTAGAGAAATTGGCGATGACCGAAACAGGCTGGCTATTAGCAGGGAGCGCGGTAAGTGTTACGTTTTTGAAACCTGCGGTTACGTCGGCGGCGGTCATAGCGAAGGTCTGCCCGTTCACCACCAAATTAGTAGGCAAGGTAGGCGGATAGGTATAAGTAACGCGGACACTTGCAGTATAAGTATTGTTGGCAGTATTGCACGCGCCGACCGAATTAACGGTGATATTATTGATAAAACAACTATTAACGATAGAACAATCGATAGCACCTGCGCCACCTGTTTGGGAAAGCGTCGCGTTTTGAGTAGTACCTGCGTAGTTCAAAACCAAGAGTACATATATATCACCTACTTGTCCGTCGGCGATGCGCACTGGCTCGGTAGCGGAAGCAGAGTAGGCACAATCGGTGATAGCGCGTTGTCGTCCGCAGGCAGCTTGCGCCTCCACGAGGTTTCGATAAGGTCCGTATAGTACATAATCTACATCGGCGGGCGCGGTGAGGTTCATGGCTACTGCGCCTGCCGTAGCGACGCGAAAGAACCACCATACGGGTCTGTTTACTGCCAAGAGGCAGCCCCAAGAGTTGCCGTTTACGGGTTGCGAAAAAGTGACAGGGTTACCCGCCGTCGCGCCTATTGCGTCGTAGTCCAAACCCGTACCTGCGCTGCCCGTAATTGGGAGTGAAAAGGCGAATGAGTTGCCTGAACAGATAGGCACCATCGAGGCGCAACTCGTTCCGCCAACTACTATCGGGGTGTAAGTGATAGAAAACGTGACCGTCCAGGCACCACAAACGACCGTGAAGTTTTGCGGTGTGCCAGGTGCAGCGAACGCGCCGAGCGTACTCAACGCTTGTGTAGTAGAGCAGTTGCCGTCGTCACCACCGTTATTGGTACAGTTGCTGAAGAAGGAGTCGTCTTCGTGCAGGTTGTAGCCCACGGTAATAGTATTGGGTAGCACGGGACACGCGCCCGTGCTGAATTGGTGTTGTGCTACCAAGTCGTTGATGGCTTGGTTAGCACCGCCGTCGTGGTAAATACAGCCAGGTCCCGCCGCGCCGCTACCTGCATCGGAAGTAGGCGTAAAGCGAAACTCGAAACTACAATTCGTACCAGAGTCATCGCAGCCGCTTTCACCTGTATAGGAGATTTGACGTGCGCGAACAGTGAAAATACCTACCCCGCAATTAGTTTGCGCTAATATAGTTTGTGTAAACGAAAATAGTAGTCCGACTACTAATAGTATATTTTTTTTCATATTAAAAGTATATTGATTTTTATATTTTTTTGTATTAAAATAAGATTTTACGCTTATTTTTATTTGTCAAACGTAGGCAATCCCATTTCTTTACGGAACGCGTACTCGACGGCTTCGTTGCCTTTTGCCTGTATCTGCTGCCCGATGGTATTGCGGAGGGCTTGCGTTTTTTGGCGGATAAAATCGAGGTCGCCCGAGTTGCCGCTGCTTGCGCTAACGTATATAATTTCGGAGGCAAAGTCTTCGCCGCGTCGCAAAATGAACCCTGATAGTTCTTTTTGGAGTTCACGGATAAAGTAGGCTTGCGCGCCCGTCATGCCTTTGAGTTCGGTCATAGCGATAACATACTCGGTTTGCGCTCCGCCCTTGGTTGTTTTTACTCTATCTACGCCCGTGGCGTGTGTGATAGACGGCAGCAAGTCTTGTATCGTGATATTGGTACAAGGACTTACGGCGCGTTCGGCGGTAGTTGCTGGATTAGACACTGCTGCTTGCGCGAAACAGGCTGCCGTTGCGCTCAATGCGAGGAGCGCGCTGAATAGGCTTTTTTGAATTGTCATCATAAAATAAAGTTGATATAGAATTGCGAAAATTGAATTTTAAGTAATGAGATTTTAAACGCGGAGATTTTTTTAAACGCGGAGAAACAGAGAAGCAAAGAGGCAGAGTGTAGGAATTTTTAGATACAAAGAAGGTTTTTTTTTAGACACAGAGATTTTTTTTAGACGCGGAGAAACAGAGAAGCAAAGAGGCAGAGTGTAGGAATTTTTAGATGCAAAGAAGGTTTTTTAGATGCAGAGATTTTTTTAGACGCGGAGACGCGGAGAAACAAAGAGGCAGAGTGTAGTTTTTTTTAGATACAAAGAAGTCTTTTTTTAGACACGGAGATTCTTTTTTAAACGCGGAGAAGCGGAGAGGCAAAGAGGCAGAGTGTAGGTTTTTTTAAAACCGCAAAGAAGATTTTTTAGACGCTAAGTTTTTTTTAAACGCGGAGAAGCAAAGTGTAGCGAAGTTTTTCATACAAAGATCTAGTGTACAATAATATAGATGTATCAACTTTGGCTAATTTTAACTACAAATTAACAAAAACTTTTTTAATTATTCTACAAAAAAGTAGCCAAAAATTTATTTTTTATTAAAATAAAACAATTTTTATATTGCTATTTATAATTTTATTAGTAATATTGCAATAAATATAGATATAAAAAAAACTCAATTTCAAGCAATTACGCTCGAAATTGAGTTTTTAAACTTTCATATTAGCACTTAAATAATTATAATACGAATATGATTTAGGCTTCGTTATGAAACCCAAAACCGATACTTGATTTGGTAGCAACGGCGTTTTTTTTGCGAAGTGCTGCCATTCTGATAGCGGTTTGCGCCGCCTCTATACCTTTGTTTCCGTGTACGCCGCCTGCGCGGTCGATGCCTTGTTGCTCGTCGTTTGGCGTGAGCAAACCAAAAATACAAGGTCTGCCCGAACTAATGCCGAGTTGCGTTAAGCCATTCGCGACTGCCGTATTGATGTATTCGTTGTGCGAAGTTTCGCCTTTTATCACGCAACCTAAGCATATAATAGCGTCCATTTTTTTCGCGCCCATCAATATGCGCGCACCTTGCGGCAGTTCAAATGCGCCTGGCACCTGCATCGTTTCTATGCTTTCGGGTTTTGCGCCGTGCTTAACGAGTGTATCGTAGCAACCTTCATATAAGGCGTGCGTGATGTGCGCGTTCCACTCTGCAACCACTATTCCGAAGGTCATTTCGGTAGCGTCGGGCATGGTCGTTTCGTCGTAAACGGAGAGATTTTTTAGTTTTGAAGACACCTTTTTTGAATTATGAATTATGAATTGTGAATTTGGCGAAGCCAATATAAATTAGTGCATCGTAAGCATTGCAATACCGATACCGAGTAGCATCGGCAGAAATCTTTTTAGTGAGATATGATGGTGGGCATTTGGTTCGCTTTCGAACAAAATAGTTGTTGCGATGTGAAAAAAAGTACCTATCACGACCGCCATAATATAGACCATGAGTTTGCCGTCGAGCCAATGTTGCGCCTCCAAGCCGTAGCCGATGTACGCGCCGAACGGCGTTATCAAAGAGAAAAAAAGTAGGTATAGAAACGCTTTTTGCCTTGATAAACCTGATTGTAATAACAACAAAGTGAGCGCGAATGTTTCGGGCGGCTTGTGCATCAGCACGCCGACGAGCAGTTGATTATGCGGGTGATTTTGGTGCGCCGCGAAGCCGTCGAGCGGCAAACCCTCGAGCAGCGCGTGCAAACCGATACCGAATATCAAAGATATAGCGATACCGCTATGCGCCTGATGCGCGGCGTGTATGTGTCCGTGTTCTACGCCTTGCGAAAATTGGTCTAAAAATATTTGTAATATAAATCCGCCGAGTACCAAAAAACCGATATTTGCACCGCCTTCGGCGTAGGCTTCGGGCAATAAATGCAAAAAAGTGACTCCGAGCAGGTACGCGCCGCTAAACGCTAAGGCGGTTTTGAGTACGTTTTCGTTGTTACGCTGAAAATAATACGCTAAACCGCCACCGCAAAACGATGCTATAAATAAGGCGATGTATTGTATTGTGGACATTTTGAAAGAGCTTTGAGCTGTAAGCGATAAGCCATAAACTTTTTCACCTTCGCGAAGGCAGTTTATAGCTTACAGCTTTTTGTTTTTAGTTTTTTACCTTCGCGAAGGCAGTTTATAGTTTTCAGCTTCCAGCTTCCAGCTTATAGTTTGGCACTCGCGCGCATCAGTTTACAGCTTCCAGCTTCTTATTTTTAGTGTTTAGTTTTCTACCCTCGCGAGCATCAGCTTATAGCTTATAGTTTTTCTGACTCTTGCGAATATAAGTTTTCAGCTTCAACTTTATAAGGATATACTTTCAGCGCGGCTTCCAGACAATCCATTGCTGCCGTGAGGTCGGTGGTATTCAGGACATACGCCATGCGTACCTCTTGTTTACCCAAGCCTTTGGTAGCATAAAAACCGCCGCCTGG
>JAYWGJ010000154.1:0-7207 GCA_043778315.1 Saprospiraceae bacterium
AATGACCAAAGGCATCAGTCACGGTAGTAGCTACTACCGTAGTGCCGTCTGCACTATATAGCGTCACCGTTACACCTACCAAACCTGCTTCGTCCGCACCTTGTATGCCGTCATTGTTTAGGTCGTTCCAAACATAATCGCCTACTGCCGCGCTATTAGCTGGGTCGCTTACTGGTTTAAATCCTGCATCTATATCGCGGCGTTGCTCGGCTGCGGCTACCGTAAAGGTAGGCGTTTTACCTGTAGCGGGTACTGCATCAGAGCCGTCAGTAGTCGCGTTTGTTTGTGCGGTAAGCACTAAGCCTGGTTGCGCCGCAAAACCTACTGAGTACGTTCCTGGTACTACATTATCAAATAAGTAATGACCTGTGCCGTCGGTAATAGTAGTTGCTACGGCTACGCCTGCATTATTATATAGTGTCACCGTCACGCCTGCGATGCCTTTTTCTGCGGCATCTTGTAAGCCGTCCGCGTTGGTATCAAACCATACATAATCACCGATACTTGCTGTCGCTTTTTCGCCAAAGTAAATACCTGCATCTACGTTGCGTTCGTCTTCGCCTGCACTTATAGCAATGATTTGGGTTAAACCAAATGTGCCACTTATAGTGCCTCCATTTACATCGCTATCCGTTGCCGTGCCACTATCCGTACCTGTTCCTTGTGCGGTAAACACATAATTACTCGGTAGCGAGAAACCGACGATATAATCGTTTGGTGTCAAGCGAGAGAACAAGTAATTGCCGTAAGCGTCCGTTTTGGTAGCTGCTACCACTTTGCCTGTATTGTCATACAAAGTCACTGTAATACCTGCTACGCCTACTTCACTTACGTCTTGTATGCCGTCTTTATTTTTGTCTAACCATACTCGGTCGCCCAAAGAAGCATAAGCCAAATAAGCTGCATCGATAGTAGTGTTGTTTTTCGCTACACCCGTTCCGTTTACATCTAAGGCAAAAATAGGACTGTTACCTGTTACTACATCTGCGTCACTATTGCCGTCCGTTCCTGCTGTTCCGTCTTGTGGCGATAGCGTATTGCTTGCCGTAGTCGAGGTAGGAAAATGTACATAGTAGTTGCCGCTTTGCGTCGTAATAAAGTTATAATAGCCTGTGTTGCCTGCGCCGTCATTGGCAGTAGTAGTAGTTTGCGCTACTGCGTAAACGCCACTGCCCGGTGCTGTTTCTCTCCAAAGTTGTACGGTCACGCCGTTGATACCTGCGGTAGTAGGTTCGTCGTTCAAGCCGTTGCCATTAGCATCTGCCCACACATAATTACCTACTGTTGCCGTTGGCGCAAAGCCCGCATCAATAGTCGGATTATTTTTGTCTGTACCTACGCCGTTTGTATTAATAGCAAATACAGGCGAGAAACCCGTTGTAGCATCTGCATCACTGTTATTGTCGGTAGCGGCGGCGGTAGTTTGAGTCGCCAAAATATTACCGCTATTGGTGGTCGGAAATTTGACTTTATAATTAGCCGCTTCGCCTACCGTAAAGTTGTAATAGCCTGGGTTGCCCGCGCCGTCGTTAGCGGTAAGCGCAGATTGCACCAGTGCATACACGCCACTACTTAGTGTGGTTTCTTTCCAAAGTTGTACGGTCACGCCGTTGATACCTGCGGAAGCAGACTCGTCGTTCGAGCCGTTGTTATTGCTATCCGTCCATACATAATTACCTATCGTACCCGTTGGGCGGAAGCCTGCATCAATAGTAGCGTTATCCTTAGCGATACCTGTACCATTTACATTAATGGCAAATACAGGGCTGTTGCCCGTTGTTGTATTAGCGTCGCTGTTGCCGTCTGTACCTGCGGTAGCTGTTTGTGGCGATAGTTGCGCCGTACCGTTTGCGGTAGGAAACGCTACATAGTAGTTAGCAGATGACGTAATCAAAAAGTTGTATGCGCCATCATTAGTACCGTTATTAGCTGTTGTAGCCGTTTGCGCTAACGCATATACGCCACTTCCAGGAGCTGTTTCTTGGTACAACTGAACGGTAATACCGTTAATACCCGCCTCTGAACCGTCTTGTATGCCATCACCGTTGGTATCCGACCACACATAATTACCTACTGTTCCGCTTGGCAATGTAGTGATAGCTACGCTTGCGGCTGCGTCGTCGCAAGCACAAGTTCCGTTAGCAAGGTCACTATTAATAGGTACTATACCTACTATGAAGTCTGCGCCTCCAGAAGGTACGCTTGTCGCGAATGATTTATTAAAAGCTGCATTACCGCCACCGCTCAATGCGGTAGTGATGTTGTCCACACCTAATATATTATCGGCTGCAGTGATAGCTCCGTCGCCATTCGTATCATAAGCATAAATCACTTTATAGCTACTTGCTGTGATACTCGAGGTATTATTAATAGTCGCTGCAATACCGTAAGCGAACGGTGCTACGGTAGTATATACATTAGCGGTAAGCGCAGTAATACTAAATGTAGGTAGGTTAATCGTAAAATTAGCTGCGGCATCGGCTGCTGCAATATTGATAGTACCTGGACAGTTGCCGCTGATTGCAGTACAATATACTGCTTTCAATTGCGTGACCGTCGCGCTTATCTCTTGCGGTACAGCACAAGTTGCATTTGCATTAGCAGAGGCATCAAAGCCAATTACAATCGTACCCGTAACGTTGCCTGATGGGTATTCCCAACTCAAAGTTTTGTTAGTACCGTCGTCATTCACATTAGGCGCGCCCAAAGCTGGACTACACGTTGCGCAAGTGATATTAGTAATATCGACACCCGACGGCACGGTCATCGTAATTGAATCAGAAGAAGTAGGTACTGCCGTATCGGTTTTGTCGACCGTTAGGCTGCCTGCACTCAGCACTCCACAGCCGTTAATAGGTGCGATAGTTGGCGTAAGGGTGACGGCGAAGCCACCCGACGGCGAGCTTAGTTTTAAGGTATTACCGCTTTTGGTCGTCCCGTTATTGATAGCTGGTGTGCCGCACGCTCTATTAGCAAGCAGCGTTGCGCGGACGCGTCCTTTGCCGTCGTAAGTACAAGACGGACGAAGTAAGAAGCGGATTTTAAGTTTGCGCAGCGAAGGCACAGCTACTGTACCTTGTAGGCTATCTATGTTATTACTAGACATAGATTGCAAATCGAAAGGCAATACCCCACCTGCACCTACGGCAATTAATGCCGCTTCTTGCGCCGCACTTACGGCTTGTGGTGCCGAGCCTGTTGGCGTTTCGAAATAAGCAGAACCAGGCTCGTAGGTCACACCCGCAGGTAGTTTAGCATTGACATATACATCGTAAATTGTGCCTTGCAAAGCCGAATTGACCACAATCTCTGTCGGGAAGGTCTCGCACATCGTTACCGAAGTAGCACCGAACGTACCTGTACCTGTAGCAGGGTTAGGCGGCGTAGTTGCCAAAGGCGTAACCGTTCCATCTATTTTGGCAGCCAAAGGACGCAATAAAAGCGACAAAGGCGGGTAGCACTGCGTAGCAGATGTAGGCGCGACGGTCGGTATAGCCCGACAGTCCCAGCCGTAGTACATATTGATTTGGTCGTTATTGCAAGAGGTAGTCAAACCATTAACAATCAATGTTTTGGCTTGTCCGCCCGAAAATCCACCTATACTATAATAGCCATTGGCATCAGCTAAGATAGTTGTACCACCATATACCACACTCGTAATACGGCTTTTGACGGTGCTTGTAAAATAAACGTAACCGAAAGCAGAAGGTGAGTTAGTTTGATTAGAAATAATCACATTCGGATAAGTAAATGACCTGCCCGCTACGTTTTTTACACCGCCACCCGCAGCAACTAACTGCACAGGTGTAGATTGCGCAAATCTGACTTGTTGCGCTACGTCCCATTTATAATTGTCTGCACCAATACCGTTCACATAATAGGTAAGGTCGTAGGGGATTTGAGCTGTATTATTGAAAGGCTTGGTATCCCAGCCTGCACCGATAGGGCTTGCCGCAACAGTTGTCTTGCACTTTGTACTGATGTATGGACGGCATACTACCATCCAGCCATCGTCACTCACGGGATTGTCTGTCGGTCCACCAAACTCGGCATAGTGTCTTTGTAGGTTTACAATAATACTATCATTACTGTACGAGAATGGCGCAGAATAGATGGTTTTACCCACATACGTTAAACCAGCAGTACGGTAATAATCAATCTGAACAGAGTCCACATTATAATTGTAAGATTGTGGCAAGATGATTAAAGCGGTATCTGCTTTTGCCCATTGCCGAACCTCATACGGGAAACGAGTTGATTTTTGGAAATAATTATTAGTACCATTCACACCTACAGAAAGGTAAGTATAATGATAAAACATAGTTTTATCACAACCTTTTACATCAATACCACTACAATCGGAGGTGTAGTAAAATGAAACGGTATTGATAGTACCACCCCAAGCGTCGCAGTATTTACGGTCGGGTCCTTCTACTGGATTGGCAATGTAGCTCGCATACATTTTATTGATAGAAGTAAAGCCAATCTCTTGTTGCCCTTGTATCAAACGCGGGTCTATTACTTTGGTGCGCATACGCGTCACGATGCTATCGCCGTTGAGCATAAGAGATAATATACTCGAGAAGTCGGTTGTGACGATATTACCAGAAACCGTTGGTATAAACGGAGTAGGACTTACCACCAACACACCAGCACGGTAAACACTTACATCGGCATTGATAATCGAAAAGTTGCTTGAAAAGTTTTGTATCACACTTTCAGAATACGCATTAGAGAACGCTGAGGCTGACCAATGTATCGTACCACTATAAGTATATTCTACGGTATCTTTATAAAAGGCGTTTTTAAGTGCCATTTTGGAGAAGTCGTAAGGACCTGCGTCAGCTATGCCGTCGTTATTGGCATCGGGTTTGCCAAAGTTTTTACGGAAAGTAGTAGCAGAAAGATTGTAAATACCGTCGCCTGTACAACCAGGGCAATGCACTAACGGCGTGTTTTGTACACAAGACAGCTCTCTACCTACCGAGCAACTCGGGTCTTGTACAAATCTGTGCTGTTGATAAAAAGTAGAAGGGTCGCTGAAGGCACGGAGCGCGCATTCAAATTTAAGCGGCAGGTTGTACGCCATAAATGACATATCAAAACCAGCAGGTTTAGGAAACAAGAAACGCGAGGTAACTACGTTACCTACTTGTGTGGTCGTGCTTGCCCAAGTATAAGCACCTGCGGTTGCCGTAGGCGCGCCCTGTGTCGTATAGCCGTTTGGTATCGTTGTTTTAACCTCCAAATAGCCTCCAACAGCGATTTCACTCACACTCTCAATACCTGAAATGATATTAGATTGGAAGTTTTCCACTTGATTATCGACCATATCGCTTGGATAGGCTAAGGTAACCGAATGGCTATAACCGCGATAACTGAGGTAAGTATCCCCTACATTATAAGTGACATCACCACAAGCGTTTTTATAGGTTGTACCGTTTTTAACATAAATCTGTTCATCGTACTGATAACCCGACTCATCATTGCCACCCGGACAAGCGGCTGTACCTTCTTCTGATTTATAAAAATCATGCGCAAAAGTCACTACCGCTCCTGCGGGTACAAATGGAATTTGGAAAGTAAAAAGCGAGGGTTTTCCTGCTGTACCTGCTGTGAGCGGATCTCCTTCCCAAGTAGTTCCGTTATTATATAGATTAGAAAAGGTAACGCGTTGCAAAGCACCGCCATTGATACGGTATTTGAAAGTAGCCGTGTCTATGTAAGACGCATAGCCGTAAGAAGGGTGATAAGAATAATAATTACCAAAAACCACATTTAGATTGGTAGCAGGTCCGCCTGTATTAGTAATAGTAAGCGTTCTTGATATAGGTGCTGCTACACTAAAACAAGTAGGAAAGCTACCGCTATAAGTAAATGCCAAGTTAGGCGGCGCGGGAATATTGAGGTCGAGAAGCGAAGCAAAAGAAGCATCGCTACAAGGCGCGATAGCATCACAGCCATAATAAATGCGGTGCGAAGAATTGACCGCATAGCCCGTGCCACACGAAATAGGGATAACGGTATAAACTAAGTTAAAGCTCTCGGGCGATACGCCGCCAAAGTTGCCATCAAAGTAAACATCGTTATCGCCAATAAGTACCATCTCTGCAGCAGTAAAATGCACAGTCAGCGTATCTTTGCCGCCGCCCGAAGTGAGTGTTACATTGCCTACTGGCAACGGATTACCTCCGAAGGTGATGCCTGTAGTAGCAATTTGATACTCTCCCGATGCCATGATTTCTTGATAATACCAATCCGAAACTGTGCCAAAGCCGCCGTTTGTAATGCTAACGGTTTTGATGACGGTTTGCCCTACATTGGCAACCGCAGGCGAGTTTGCCACTGCCGTTACTTGTGGCGCGGCTTCCGCTACGTTGTACGCGTTAGAAACGTTTAAGCCGCCGCCATTCAGCGATGCCTTATCGGTAAAGGTGAGCATTTCATCTACCGCACAAGTAGCCGTATGATAATACGTTACCGCGCCTGCCGCCGCCACTGTGAAGGTAGCAGTATTGCTTGAGGCAGATACAAAGGTTGCGCCCGTTACCGAGCCAGGTACATACGAAATACCCGCAGGCATAGTAATGACTAAGTTGCCCGTTGTCGCTACATTTAGCGACATTTGCGAGCCGTTTGTACATTTACTAACGGGTATAGAAGACGGCAGATAAGCCGATATTTGCGCGTTTACCAACTGCGCAAATAGTATAAGACCACTGATTAGCGCAAAGCTACCGAGTGTCTTAACCGTGTCAATTTTGTTTAACATATTAATTGATTTAATGAATTGATAAAGCACTATTTTTCCCGCCTAATAGACGGTTTAATTGGATATAAGCGTTGCATACACATTAATTATTATTTGTCTTTTACTTTCATACTATTTATTTAATACTGTAATAGCTTACTAATAAGGTAACTCTATATTTATATAAAGTTAAATTGTAATTATTTTGGTATGATAAATAAACGTAATTGGTGTATGAACACAATAAAAAAAGCCCCGCGCTGCTGCTGCAACACGGGGACTTTTTATTATTCCATACAGACGCGATTTATCACGTCCCTATTCCATTCACAGACGCGATAAATCACGTCCCTACTCCATTCACAGACGCAATAAACCACGTCCCTATTCCATTCATAGACGCGATAAATCACGTCCCTACTCACCCGTCACGCGTACCAATTTCTGCGCTACGCT
>JAYWGJ010000155.1:0-7201 GCA_043778315.1 Saprospiraceae bacterium
CCTACGGTTTCTTTGTGTCTTTGTTTTTTTCTTTGTGTCTTTTGTGGTAAAATTACTTCCTTTTTACTAAAAAGATTACTGCCGCATTACGCTATTGCCGCATATCGGGCTTCCACTTCGCCACATTCGGACAAGCGGTGTACGGTTCGTTTACCTTGACGTATATTTTGCCTGCTCGCGCCGACATCCAATCGTTCATTACCTTTGCTTTTTTCTGCTCCATACAAGCCGCTTTCACCTTGTTGTAGTCGGTTTCTAAGGCAGCAGGGTGCGGTTCGCTCCGCGATTTGAGTTGTATGATGCGGTAGGCTAACGAGCCGTCTTGCTCCGTCATCTCTATGGGTTTTGTGATACCGTCTATTTTCATGGTGTCCAAAGCAAAATACACCTCGGGGCTGAGGTCGCCTACCTCAAAATAAGTGCTGCCCGTTTGCGGACTTGTCACCATACCGTTGTTCGGTTTGCTGCTTTCGTCTTGCGAAAACTTCTGCACCGCACCTGCAAAAGTGAGCGAGTCGGGGCGAATCGCTTTGCGGATAGAGTCCAAACGCGTGCTTACCGCCGCGAGGTCAGCCATGCCGATTTCGGGTTTTATCAATATGTGTCGGCAATGAATCGAGTTACCTCTGCGCTCTATGAGTTGCAATAAGTGGTAGCCGAAGACGGTTTTTATTATCGACGAGTATTCGCCGCGATTGAGCTTGAACGCCGCCGCCTCAAACTCGGGTACAAACTGCCCGCGTTTCACCCAACCTAAGTCGCCGCCTTCTTTGCCCGAACCTTTATCGTCGGAGTATTTTTTGGCGAGGTCTGCAAAATCGGCTTTTTTGTTTAGGATCTGGTCGCGGAGTTCGGCGAGCGTCGTCACTGCTTTTTTTAGTGCGGCTTCGCTTACTTTTGGTTTTAGTACAAGTTGTGCATATTCCACTTCGGCGTTGAAAAACGGCAACGAGTCTTGCGGTATTTTATCAAAAAATACGCGCACCTCGGCAGGCGTGACCGACACGTTTTCCATCACTTTCGCTTGCATACGCTTGGAAAACAATTGGTCGCGCATATCGGTGCGCATACGGTCTTTCATCTTCACGACGGGCATACCGTAATACTGCTCAAATTGCTTGGGGTCGTTATTCATATACCCCAAAATCTTTTCTATACGAGCCGTCAACTCTTGCTCCACCTCTTCGTCCGTCACTTTCAAACTGTCTAATTTGCCTTGCGACACCATCAGTTCTTGCATAATCACTTGGTCGAGTATTTCGCAACGCGCCTCTTCGGGCAACGGCTTGCCTGCTTGCTGCTGCATCAAGTGAAATTGGTCTTCCACGTCCGACATCAATATCGCTTTTTCGCCGATAATAGCGATGATTTTATCGACCGTTCCTGCCGAGCCTGCTTCCACGGCTGCGGCGGTTGTGGTCGTCGGTTTGGTGGTTGCTGCGGGTTTGTTGCCCGATTTTACGACCTCTTTTTGTGCGAAAATACTAGTATTGCATAGCAATAAGAGTAAAAATAGAGAAAATTGTTTCATTTTTTTATGATTGTAATAATTTTAATTTAGCTATTTATTTAACGAAATACGCCCTGCTTGTAGCTCTTTTTGGTAGGTTGCGTTCACGACTGCGTCCCATGCGGCGATTTTTCTTTTTTGTATAATAACGGATTTTACTTGTGGCGTAGCCGCCTCTAACGACATTTTTTCGCCTTTTTTCTGCATCGCATTGATGCGAATAAAATAATTTACTTCTTTCGATTTTGCTGTAAAACTTTTATTTGGCGATAAGCTACTTTCTCTTAACGTTCCTTTTGGCAATTTCGATGCCAGCTCGTCTAGGCTTAACCATTTTTTAACAAAAAAACCTTCTGCATTTTTTTGGGCGAAAGCCTCGAGGTTTTGTGGATTTTTGGTATCGTTCCATAGTTTTTGTACTTGCGCCATATCGCGCCAAGCGGTAGAAACAGCCAAAAAATCTGCCTCGACCATCGTGTAAGGCGACGCAAAAACTTCTTGCAACGAGTCGTAAGCCGCCTTAATTTGCGCAGGCGCAATAGCGGTATCGACGGGCGTGTACGCCATTTCTTTTTTGTATTTTTGCAATAATAAACCGTTGCGGTAATCCTCGACCAAGCGGTCGATGTCGGGCGACGACTGCGCTTTATCCGAAATAGTATGCAGCAAAACGCGGGTGCGCAGCCATTCCTGCACATAGCCATCGACTACGCGCGTGCTGTCCGCCACCGTCAAGCTGTCTGCCAACAACGGTTTTAGCTCCGAAAAGTATAAGTTTTCGTTGTACGCAGATGCGATAAGGTCGCTTTTATTCGCATCGGGAGTCGCCGTCGTATTTTTTTTGCGACAAGCAAATAAAGATAACAATATTAATATAAAATAACTAAAATGTTTCATTTCGAAATTTACCTATTTTTTGTGTAATAAACACACAAAGGTACGAAAAACGGCGATAAATTTACGCCATATATTCCCACGCCGAATGGTAGGCATCGTGCAACTCCACATAATCCAAAAAGGTTTGGTAAAAGGCGTGATTGCCGAGTGTGCCTGTGTCGCCGATGACGATAAGTTTGAATTTGGCTCGCGTGAGCGCGACGTTCATGCGGCGATAATCGTTGAGGAAACCGATGTCACCTTGCTCGTTGCTCCGCACCAACGATATGTATATAATATCACATTCTTGTCCCTGAAAACCGTCGATGGTATTCACTTTTATTTCGGGTATATTTTGCAATATTTCATCGTTCTGTATCGCGTCGCGCATATAATTCACCTGCTGTTTGTACGGCGAAATGATGCCGATAGACGGAACGGTGTAATGTTCAAAAGCCGCGAGCAGCTTATATAAATGCTCGCGCAAAATGCCAAATTCGTCGGGGTTGAAGCGGCTCGAGTGTTCGTTAATTTGTTGTTCGTCAAAACTGCAACCTACGGTATCTATAAAAACTAAGGGTTTGCGCCCCAATATCGGCAGTTCTTGCCGTGCTACGCTGCTGTGCGCCTCCAATTGGTTTTTGTAAAAATATTGATTAGAAAAACCCATTATCACCTCGTTCATACGGTATTGCGTGCGGAGCAACGCGACCTCGGGCTGTCGGTTGATACATTTTTCTAATAACGTGATACTTAAACCCGCGCTTGCCGCTTTATTTGACTTCACGGTCGGCGGTAATTGCAAGGGGTCTCCTGCAAGTACGACCCGTTTCGCCAAGCGAATCGGTATCCAAGTAGCGGGTTCTAAGGCTTGTGCGGCTTCGTCAATCACCACAATATCGAATTTCATTTTGCGCACTAGCGCACTCGCTGCGCCTGCTAACGTACAAGTAATTACCTGCGAAGAACTCAAAATATAATCGACTAATTTGTCCTCCAAATCTTTTGCCCATGCCGAAAGTGCCTTTGCTTCCTCCTGCATATTGCGGCGTGCGATGCGTTGTTCGTGTCCAAAACTTCGGCGAAAGCGGTTCGCTTCGCGGCGCGCCTGGGCTGCCTCGATGCGCACTTTTTTGATGTGTTTTGCGTCGGGGTGCGCCGATAATTGTGCGTCTAAGGTGTGTTGTATCAGCGACTCGTCGACCCGCGACACGTTGCCGAGGCGCGTGACGTGCAAGCCTTGTTCGGCGAGACGTTCGGTGAGCAGGTCGGTAGCGGAGTTGGAGGGCGCGCAGACCAAAATGGTGCGCGCACCGCTCTGCCGCGTGAGGTAGGCGATAGCGTGTACGAGCGTCGTGGTTTTGCCTGTGCCTGGCGGTCCGTGTACGATAGCGACATCGAGCGACGAAACGATTTGGCGCACCGCTTCGTTTTGCGAGTCGTTGAGCTGCGGCAGCGACGGATAATAATAGTCGGAGCTGCGCAAAAAATCCGCTTTGCGGTAGCCGAGCAAGACTTCGCGGAGTTCCTCCAAGCGGTTGCCGCTCGCACGGCTCACGTCGTTGAGCGCGTACTCCATTTCGCGATAGGTGCGCTCGTCGAAGAGCATATCGATGCCGAGTCCGCCGTCGGTGAGCCAATCGGGGTGGTCTTTGCCGTAAAAAATGATTTTCATACGGTCTTTATCGATAAAATGCACTACGCCTTTATCTTCGTTGTCGTCCTTGTGCGTGGTCGGATTATTGGTGAATAAACGCACTACGCTGCCCGATTTGAACTGGTGCGGTTTGCCTTTTTCGCGGGTGCGTTCTACCATTATGTATGCGTAATCGCCGACCGCAAAACCCGTTTCTATGACCTGTAAGGGTTGCCAACACACGCCTTTTTCGCGTTTTTCGGTGAGGCTGAGGCTGCTCACTTGCTCCTCGAAGAGGCGTTGCTCCTCCTCTTTTTCTATCTGCAAGAGTTCCATAAGCCGTTGCAGTTCGGCTACTGATTTTTTCATAGCGTAAATGTACGCCGTTTTATGCTTGTTTTTATCGCATTATTAGCTAATGTAAAAAAAATTTAACTACCTTTAACTATTTGTTCACTTTAAAGCGATATAACTTGTATTTTTGCCCAACGGAATGATTTTTTTGTTGTGACAAACTAATTACAAATTTTCTATATATGCCCGTATTAGGTTCTATCATCAAGCGTAGTTTGACTATCGGCAACTATTTTCAAAACTACAAAAACGCGCCCGCAGCCGTGCATCAACAACGGGTGTTGCGGCAGCTCATACTCACCGCCGCCGACACGCGGTTTGGCGAGCAATACCAATTTGACAAGTTGCAAAACTACACGGATATAGCCGCCGCGTTCGCGGATACCGTACCCGCACACGACTACAATAAAATGTACGACGAGTGGTGGCATCGCTCTATTCAGTCCGAACCCGACGTGACCTGGACGGGTGTAGTGAAGTATTTTGCGCTAAGCAGCGGCACTTCGGGCGCGGCGAGCAAGTATATTCCTGTGACGAAAGACATGACAAAAGCGATGCAAAACGCGGGTCGGAAGATGTTTTTTTCTATTACAAAATACCCGTTGCCCCCCGAGCTATTCACTAAATCGATGATGATGGTTGGCGGCTCTGCCGACCTCAATCACGAAAACGGTTTTTATTGCGGCGACCTAAGCGGCATCAACGCGAATAGAGTGCCTTGGTGGCTACAAAAATACTACAAACCTGGCATCGATGTGGCGCGTATCACCGATTGGAATACCCGCGCCGACGAAATCGCAAAACGCGCAGCGCAATGGGATATTGGCTTTGCGTCGGGACTGCCGTCGTGGGTGCAATTGATGATGGAACGCGTGATTGAGTACAATAAAGTAGATACTATACACGATATTTGGCCTAATTTGAGCGTTTTTGTGTCGGGCGGTATCGCCTTAGAGCCATACAAACGCGGTATGCAACGGCTGCTTTCTAAGCCGCTTTTGTACTTAGACAGCTATTTGGCTTCGGAGGGTTTTATTGCTTTTCAGAACCGCGCCGAAGCCGAAAATCACGCTATGGCGATGATACTCAATAACGGTATCTATTACGAATTTGTGCCGTTTAACGATGCTAATTTTGATAGTGAAGGCAATTTATTGAGCAATCATAAAGTATTGACTATCAATGAAGTACAAGCAGGCGTAGATTACGCGCTGCTGATGAGTACTTGCGCTGGCGCGTGGCGATATTTGATAGGCGACGTGGTGCGATTTACTGATGTGGAACGCTCCGAAATACACATCACGGGCAGAACAAAACACTTTTTGAGCATCACGGGCGAACACCTTTCGGTCGATAATATGGTGCGCGGTTTGGAGTTGGTGTCGGACGAACTGAACGCGGTAGTCCGCGAGTTTACGGTTTGCGCTATCGAGACTACGCCCGGACAGTTTGAGCATCGCTGGTATATCGGTTGCGATACGCAGCCCGACCGAGCGCGTTTTGAGCATTTATTAGATGAAAATCTGAAAAAAATAAACGACGATTATCGCACCGAGCGAAGTGCGTTTTTGTCGATGTCGGTGCAAATTGTGCCAGCCACTTATTTCTACGAATTTCAAGAAAAACACGCCCGCATGGACGGACAAGCGAAGTTTCCGCGAGTGTTGCGCAAAGAAAAATTTGCGCTTTGGGAGGGTTTTGTAGCCGCAAAAAAAGGATAATTGTAATGAATCCGAAGCAATTATTCGAGCGCGTAGCTGCGCCTTTTGCTGTGCCTGAACGGTTGCTCGCGCTGATTGCGCAGACACAACAAAATCTTTTTTTGCCGTTTTACCACGCCGTTTACGACGGCAAAACGCCGCCGCCGCACCTGCGACACCTATATAGTGTGCGTTCGGTTCGTGAATTTGAGCGCGACATAGATACTATCTGTCGCTACTTTCAGCCCGTCGGTCTCGACGACATTTTGCAGCAGCAAAAAGCGGCGCGTCCGTTTGAGCAACCCGTTTTTCATTTGAGTTTTGATGACGGCTTGCGCGAGTGCGCCGACCTTATCGCGCCTATTTTGCAGCGCAAAGGCGTGCCTGCTACTTTTTTTATTAATTCGGCATTCGCCGACAACAACGCGCTGATGTTTAGGTACAAAGCATCGCTTTTAGCGGACGCGCTCCCGTTGCGGAAAGCGGAAATATTAAGTATTAATTATACCAATCAAAATAAACAAGGGAACAGCTTAGATGAAATTGCAGCTACGCAAAATATTGATTTTCAGTTGTTTCTACAACAAGAAAAACCATATATGAATGCTGCTACGTTGCGCAATATGCACCAAAAAGGTTTTACTTTGGGCGCACACAGCCATACGCACCCGTTGTATAGCGCGTTGCCGCTCGCCGAGCAAATCCGCGAAACGGAGCTTTCGCTACAATACATACAAGCGATAACGGGCAGCGAACACCGCGTTTTTTCGTTTCCGTTCACGGATAATGATGTAGAATTAGCTTTTTTTGAAGCGATGCAGTTTGATGTTTCGTTCGGTTGTGCAGGCGTGAAATTAGATGCCGCGCCGCGACATTTGCAGCGTACACCGATGGAACACGCGCACCAAAACTTAGCAGCGGAGAAATTTATAGCCCTGAATTATCAGTATTTTAAGTGGCTGTCTGCGGTTGGGCGCGAACGGATTTTGAGAAAATAGAAGATTAAGGATTTTAGCAAAATTTTATTCCATGCGGATTTTTAATCCGTATGGAATAAAATTTGTGCGGGTTGAAACCCGCACTCCCGTTACACCAATTCCTTACACGCACGGTATAAATCTTTCC
>JAYWGJ010000156.1:0-7190 GCA_043778315.1 Saprospiraceae bacterium
GTTACCACCACTGAAAATAATGTCACAAATAACGATGATTATCAATTAAAATTACAGTTTTAACCTTCACTTTTCGTCAACCTTTTTTAGGTAGGCACAAACCGTAAGCTATAAACCGTAAGCTATAAACTTGTGCGCGCGAGTATTTTTGATTATATTGGTACATCATTTATCTGTCCTTTCTCTCTCCTTTGGAGGAGACGAGGGAGGATTGCGTAGGTTTTAATCTATTTTTTGAGTGCAAATAAATAATCATAACTAATCTTATTCAGCTACTTATTAAGGAACGCGTCCAAAATAAGGTACTCTATTCTCCTTTGTCTGGGCTACGCCCGCTCACTGCAAATAATGGTGGTTTTACTACCTTTATTTTTGTTCATGCCAAAACTGCGTTAGATTTTCTGCGCGACAATATTCAGTCCCTTATTTTCTCTTCATTCCTTAGATTGATAACAAATCCGTCATTTCGCGCCATTCATAAATTTTCACTTTTTCGGACTGCTTTTTTGTGGCGTTAAGCATAGCTTTTGCTACGTCTCTGCCGTCAATTCCCTTGTACTTGTGCAGTCCGCCCGCGAGCAACGGATTGATAACTGCGAATAATTGTATCCATATTTTCTCCATCGGGCGGTGTTGCTGTCGGTTGCCGAGCAGCATCGACGGCTCAAAAACGTGCGTATGCTCGAAGTCCAAGGCGATAATATCGCGCTCCGTTTCGCCTTTGATTTTGGTATAAAAGATAGGAGAATTGGCATCTGCACCGACTGAACTCACCAAAAAAACAGATTTTGCACCGTTTGCTTTCGCTAGTGCAGCCGCCAAAACGGGATAATCGTGGTCTATTTGATAGTAGATTTTCGGGTCGGGCGATTGTTTTTTAGTTGTCCCTAATGCAATAAAAATATCGTCGGCTACGAGTTCCGCTTTTAGCTGCGGTAATGTGTGAAAATCACCAATCAAAACTTTCAGTTTTGGGTGTGAAATACCAATATTTTTACGCACAATAATGATTATTTGTTCGTAATCATTATCAGCTAATAATAATTCTAATAGGTACGAACCGATAAATCCGCTCGCGCCGAAAAGGAGTGCTTTTTTCATGTTTGGGGGAGTGTTTGTATTAAATTTATAAGGAATTTAACGTTGAATACGGTATTATTTATTTTTTAGCTGCAAGAATTTGCTCTTCAGCTTTCGTTATTTTATGTCTTAGGTTTATATAATCGTTACCAGAGTAAGAACTACTTTTTTTAAGCAGTAATTGCTGCCAATCCTCTAATGTTTCTGAAATAAAATTTATTGTACCGTCGTAAATTGCCTCAATAACCGCTTCGCTTCCTGCGGCAAACAATATTTGATTATTTCTATTGTTAATTATTGCATCTATTATATTTTTTGTATCCTCAGCACTAAAATAAGATACATAAGGCAATACCTCGTTCTCTCCAACTATTCTTGCTTCTTCATAACTTCCAACATCTCCGTAACGTGTTATTCTTTTTGTAATTTCAATAGATAAGAGTACTTTCATATCTTCCAATATTGTTTTCAAATCAGGCATATCTAATTGTAGAATTAAAGTGTAGTGCTGCAAAATATTAGTACTGTTTTCATTTTGTGATTGCAAAAAATTTTTTAATCGTATGCGAGTTACTTCACTCAACTTAGACCAAATCAAATTATCAACGGTTAAATATTGTATTAAATATACGAGTTGGTCATCGGTAAGATTATCTGCCACTTTACCCAATATTTCATTCTGCTCTTCGTGATAAACGGCTGTATTTTGAATAGCTAATACTTTCAAAGTATTTAAAACTTGAAGCGTTTTACCTCTTTTTGCTGTTTCGCCTTGCAAAAAACCCTGGATTAGTGCCTGGATTAAATTTTTTATCAAGGCTGGTTTCGCCCTATCTAAATACTTAGTGTTAAGCCAAGTTCTTGTGTCCTCAAAATTAGTCGGAAAAGATGGCTTTTCTGTATCTTCAATTATTTTTGATAAAGCGGCTCTACCTTGTGTTGGTTGATTTTGAAGTAAATACAATATAGAGTGAACAATATGTGTCTTGACTAATTCTGCGGTTGGTTGATATAATAAACCACTATCTGCCATTGCAGGGTGTGCGCATAAATTTCTATCTTCTTTTAATCTTTCTAGTTCTTTCAACTCTATATTAGTGATGAAATTATATTCCAATTCCGCTTTCGCTAATAAGGAATTTTCAAACTCTTGTAATTTTGGAATCTGTTTGTGTTCAATGTATTTTTCTAATGATTGAATATCGCTGATAGCTTGTTTATCTCCTTGTTCTGATAACTCCCTTATTTTTGTAATTATATCAAAAGTAACAGCTATCCAATTAGAAACTACTGCCGCCCGATACGCACCGCTTCTATACGATAATATCGCTTCATTGATATATAATTTTGAGGTTTTATCCCTCACATTTAGCAATAATTCGTCTAAATCACTTAAACCTGCCATTGATATTTATTTTTAAAAAAGATTGCTTACGCACTACAAAGTTAGCTTTTTTTATTAAAACAACAATCCTAACTATCAATAAGCAGCAAAAAAAATAAGCATCGTCAAAATAGGGCGCAAAAACTGAGCGAAATCGCGATTGATTTACCTGTTAAAACCTCAAAAACCTGTTGTCACAAAAAAACACGTTCTATATTTACCATTAATGTTGTAACTTTGTGTTGTAAAACAATTACAAAAACTTAAAAATATGAGCAAAATAACAACATGGATTGGCAGTATTGTGCTGCTTTTATTGGCGCAAAACGCGATAGCACAGACGACCGCCGTAGAAGCGAAATCGGCAAATGCGGCTTCGTTTCCGCTCGAGGGTTTCTTTTTCGAAAACAATAATCGCGGCTATTTGGCGATGGTGAAAGTCGAGATAACCGACGAAACGGGGCGCGTAGTACAAGAAGCGTACAGCGACGACGACGGCAAATTTGTGGCTACGCTGTCGCCGAACCACGACTACAAAATGAAGGCATCAAAAAACGCATTTTACGTTTTGGACACTGCGTTTAGTAGCAAAGGACATCAGGCACCCAATCCGATGTACCTCAAATACCCGTTGCAACGGCTGCCAGGTTATATTTTTGATGCTACCATTTCGGAGCAACTCACCGACGCTGCTCGTGCCGCAGGTACACCCGCCAACGCCGTAGATAGCGTTAGGGTAGAGATGTACAATACGACCAAAAAAATATCCGTTTTGGATAAAAATACGGGCTACACCAACCTTTTCAACTATACTTTTGAGCAGGGCAATCATTATACTATCATGCTGCGCAAGCGCGGTTTTTTTACCAAACGGATAGAGGCAAACATCAATATTCACGGCTGTATCCTTTGTTTTGAAGGCTTAGGCTCTATCACGCCAGGCGTTGTAGATAACCTGACCGAAAAAAATACGGCGGGTACGCTTGGCGCAAATATCCAAATGCGGCGCATCGAGGTCAATAAATCTATCAAAGTAGATAATATTTATTACGATTTATCCCGGTATAATATTCGCCCCGACGCGGCAAAAGAATTGGACAAATTGGTGGTGGTACTCAAAGATAATCCGCAAATTGTGGTGGAACTGAGTTCGCATACCGACTCGCGCGGCGGCGCAAACGAAAACATGACGCTCTCCGAAAATCGCGCGCGAGCCGCAGTAGATTATGTGGTCTCCAAAGGTATTGCGCGCGCCCGCATATCGGGCAAAGGCTACGGCGAAACCAAGTTAGTGAACGGCTGTACCGACGGCGTGCAATGCAACGAAGAAGACCACCAAAAAAATCGCCGCACCGAACTCACCGTCACCGACGTACTCACCGACGACCCGTTTGCCGACAAAAGTCTCGCCAATATATTGGAGGAGCAAGACTTTATGAAGACCGTAACGAGCGATAAACCGACCGAAATCATACAAGTAGGCAACGACGGCGCGATACCCGAAGAAATCCGTTTAGACCTCGAGCGACAAGCCAAACGCGAAGCCGAAGCCGCCAAAAAAGCCGCCGAAGCACCAGCCGAAATGCCAGTAAATACGCCTGCTACAACCAATCCCGAAACGACCGAAAAAGCCGCGCCTGTGCCGATAGACGATACAACGCCACCGCCCATCGATACGCGCTCGAGGGTAGTTGCCGCACAGTATGTGGAGTCCGTCAATGACCCTGTTGCGCTTGACGAAGGCAGCGAAACCGAGGCGCAAGCCTTAGCCAAAACTTTTCCTATTACGGCTACAACGAACGGTTACAAAATCCTATTGATAGGGAACGATATGTTGTTATCGAGCAAAAACGGGTTGTTTGAGGAGTTCAAAAATAACAGCATTTTTCATGAAAAACTAAACGGTAATCATCTTTATTTGATAGGTAACTATCGCTCCAAAATCAGTGCAGAGGCGATGATGGAGCGCGGTATCAAAATAAAATACCGAAATGCTAAAATTGTACACTATAAAGATGGCAAACAAGTAGATTAACCAATAAAAAGTGCAATCATCTACGCAGGTAATTCCACTTTTTTATTTTCACGATGCCCCTTTTTTCATTTTTTTTTGATAAACCAATATTAAAACCTATTTTTGTGTTTAATTATACAATAACAACCAATTATTCTAAAATGAAAAAAATTTTATTTTTGTTGCTTGCCGCAAGCCTTATCGCAACGGCTTGTAAAACAACGCCAAAAACGGCAACGCCCGAAGACCTCGCCGCACAAGCCGCCGATACGACCAAAAATGGCGTTTTGGGTAAAATTGACACCGTCACCAAAGAGTTAGCGTTCGATACTACAGAAAAAGACCTCGCGGGCAAATGGCAGGACGACGCGGACGCGAACAGCGTAGTAGAGTTTAAAGACAAGACTTTTATAGAGTCTTACGGCGGACAAAAAGTGCATAGCGCGCCTTATACCTACGATAAAACCTGCAAAGATTGCGCAATGAAAGACGGCAAACCGACCGACGGCTGCTTCGTTACCCGCGAAGGCTCAGAAATTTATTGCTACCGCATTGCGAGCAAAAGCAGCAGTACGCTCGAGTACAGTTTGGTCGGCTCGACGGGCAAAGTGCATTCGTTCAAAAAAATAAAATAATTTATTTTCAATTGACTATTAGCTAAATTAAAATCATAAAAATGTCACAAATTACCATTAAATCAGTCAGCACCAAGGAAGACCTAAAAGATTTTATCCGCTTCGCGTGGACGATATACAAAGGTAATCCGCATTGGGTGCCGCCTGTATTGATGGATTTTGAACCAAAATTTGATAAAAAACACCCTTTTTACGAGTTTGGCGAGCAAGAAAACTTATTGGCTTACCGCGACGGCGTGATAGTAGGTCGCATTGCTGCGATAAAAAATAATCGCTATAATGAATGTCACAACGACAAAAGCGGTTTTTTTGGTTATTTTGAGTGCATCGATGACCAAAACGTAGCGAACGCGCTCCTCGACGCGGCGCGTGATTGGCTGCTCGCGCACGGCTTAAATAAGTTGCATGGACCCGCTTCGCCGTCGAGTAACTACGAATACGGCTTATTAGTAGAGGGTTTTGACGACGCGCCGCGCATAGAAATGTCGTACAATCCGCCGTACTATCAAACACTTTTGGAGAACTACGGCTTGACCAAAGCGATGGGTCTCCTCGCCTATCAGATAGATGCCAAAACGGTTTTGGACAACCCAAAATTCACGCGCGTAGCCGAAATAGCACGCGAACGCGCAGGCGTAACCCTCCGTGCTATCAATAAAAAAGACATGAAAGGCGAACTCAAAATCGTCAAAGATTTGTACAATAAATGTTGGGAGCAAAATTGGGGGTTCGTACCGATGACCGAAAAAGAAATCAATAAAGTAGGCGAAGGCTTCAATCTGATAGCCGAGTCGTCGCTCATTCAGTTTGCTTACATCAAGGGCGAACCCGTAGCGATGGGTGTTGCGTTATTAGACTATAACGAGTTATTTCAGCATTTTAACGGTAAAATGTTCCCGTTCAACATATTTAAAGTCTTGAAAGCGAAGTTTTTTCCAAAAAATAAGTTTAAATGGGTTCGCGTCATGCTGCTCGGCATCACACCCGAACACCGCAATAAAGGTCTCGATGCCGTTATCAATTACGAAATGATAAAAAATGGCTTAGAACTCGGCTTTGCCTACGGCGAGGCTTCGTGGATTCTGGAAAATAACGATGCGATGAACCGCTCTATGCAAACCGTGAATGGTAAAGTGTATAAACGGTACAACGTATATGAAAAAAATATTTAAATCAGCGAACAACTAACAGTGAATAGTGAACAGTTTTTTTTCGCAAGGGCTATATTATTGTGGTTCTCTACGACGGACTGTTCACTATTAGTTATTCACTGTTCACTTGAAATTAATCATCACTAATCGTTAATCACCAAACACTAATCACTCAAAAAAAATGCTTTTATACATTACATTATTTGGCTTAACCGCTACATTCATAGCTAAATTATTGGTAACCGCTTTCGCGGCAATATTAATGCTACAATCGGGCATCGATAAAGTGCAGCATTACCAAGGCAATAAGGCTTGGCTGACCGATTTTTTTAAAGCCTCGCCTTTGCGCAATACCGTTGGCATATTGATGCCTGCGATTACCGTTTTGGAGCTAGCGGCAGGCGTGTTTTCGGCGGTCGGCTTGGTGATGATGCTCCTTTCGGGCGACGAGCAATTGGCGTTTATTGGTGTTTTGCTTACTGCAAAATGCTTTCTGTGCTTGTTTTTTGGGCAGCGCATCGCTAAGGATTATGCAGGCGCAGGCAGCATGACCGTTTATTTTGTATTCGGATTATTCAGTTTATATTTATTTTCTTTGTAATATTAGTATAATATTTTTGTAATATTTTTGTATCAATGAAGCGCAGCGAAATGAAAAAGCAAGGCGTGTATCGGGATTATAATTTCCCTGATGCCGACCTATATTTATGGAGTAAAGAGGTGTTGGCTTTGGCGCAACGCGATTTTGTGCATTTTGAGGAAGAGGGATTTGATGCAAAACGCATGAAAGCCTTTGAAAACTTGTGCGAAATTTTTAGGGAATGTCCGTCCGACGACGAACTCATCGGCGAGCAGATGCTCGGCACAGAGAAAAAAAACGAAGCCTCCGACGCGCTCACGAACGCTATCCGCGCCGTGATGAACCG
>JAYWGJ010000157.1:0-2635 GCA_043778315.1 Saprospiraceae bacterium
CGACATAGAGCCGCAATTGGTGGTAGA
Organism: Saprospiraceae bacterium; assembly: GCA_043778315.1. Taxonomy (GTDB): domain Bacteria; phylum Bacteroidota; class Bacteroidia; order Chitinophagales; family Saprospiraceae; genus JBEEMU01. Next base: position 28 of record JAYWGJ010000157.1, read on the forward strand.
AGGCTATATAGAAGCCGCCGAGGCAGGTGCTTTTGTGCTGCCTGCTTATGTGATTTTGACCAAAACCACGTCTTATTTTGCACCGCTTAATGCCAATACTTTTGGCAATTTGTTTGTTCGCGGTGCAAAAGTAACCGTAAGCGAGGGCGGGCGAACAGTACAATTAGCCGAAAAATGCTTGGATAAACTCACGGCTGCCGAGCAAGCCTTGGTATCACAATTATTAGGCGGAGGCGGTGTTGCGCTCAATCCGCAAACCTGTATTTATATAGATACGACGTTCACTATGGTAGGGCAAGTGAGCAAAACCTATACGCTCAACATACAAGTGGAGGGCAAAACTGTGACTTCGCAAACTACAATTCCGCCGCTTAATGGTCTCGATTCTGTGTTTGTGCGCCCCGTACCTGATGTCACAAACGATACCTTAGTGCAGGTACGCGCTAGCCTGACAGACCCCATAGATATAAAAAATTTCTATGCGTATTACACACAACGACAAGGACAAGGGAGTTATCAATCGCAAGTATTTGATGATGTAATCGTGAACGGAACATCGCTCGAGTTCCCTATTAATCGTAGAGATCCGCCTAATAGTCCTGGTGGTAGCGACGCTACTTTTGGTTATTTTTGGCGTGGCGATACGGTAAATGTGACATGGAAAAACTACGATAAGCCGCAATATGATTTTTGGAATACGCTGCGGTTCAACTCGCAACAACAGGGTCCGTTTTCGTCCTTTACGCGGGTGAAATCAAATATCGTGGGTGGGCTTGGTCTTTGGGGCGGGGCGGCGGTAAGCCGTTACCGCGTTATCGTACCCAAAAAATAATTTTTAATTTATAGTATATTATAATAAAATGTCGCCGAACGAAGTTCTGAAAGACCTAAAATCAAAAAAATACGCTCCTTTGTATCTTCTACAAGGCGAAGAACCGTATTTTATAGACGTAGTGTCTGATTTTTTTGAACAAAACGTACTACTTCCCGAAGAAATCGCTTTTAATCAAACGCTTTTGTATGGCAAAGAGGCAACTTGGCAGTTGGTAGTAGATAATGCGCGACAAATGCCGTTTATCGGCGACCGAAAACTGATTATAGTGAAAGAAGCGCAAGCGATGAAGGATATGGGCGAGTTGCACAAATACGCGGAGCGACCCGCGCCGCATACTATTGTAGTTTTGTGTTACAAATACGGTACACCCGATAAACGGAGCAAAGCGATGAAAACTTTGATAGAAAAAGCGGTAGTTGTGGATAGTAAAAAACTGTACGACAATCAGTTACCCGAATGGATTAATAATTATTTGAAAGAAAAAAATATCAAAATAGCGATGGATAACGCGCTATTGATAGCCGACAGTTTGGGCAACGACCTTAGTAAAATAGCGAACGAACTCGGCAAATTAGCTCTAAATATTCCCGCAGGCACGGAGGCGACAAAAACACAAATTCAAGATTTTATTGGTATAAGTAAGGATTTTAATGTCTTCGAGCTGCAAGCTGCGCTATCGAAACGCGATACTTTAAAGGTGTTTAGGATAGTAGATTATTTTACGGCGAACCCAAAAGATAACCCGTTAGTGTTGCTACTCGGCGCGTTATTTACTTATTTTGGAAAGGTGTATATCGCCGCTTCGCGACATTTTGGGACGGACGACGAATTGGCGAAAGCCCTAAATATGAATTATGTGAAATTTGTGGCGGAGTATCGCGTAGCTGCCAAAAATTACCCGAAAGCGAAAACCGAGCAAATTATTATTTTATTGAGCGAGTACGATTTAAAGTCAAAAGGTGTGGAAAGCCGACAAAGTGACGGCGCGCTGCTCCGCGAATTGATTTGGAAAATATTGTATTTGTAAAAATATTGTATTTGTAATAAAAAACATAAAAAAACACCTTACTCCAAAACGGAATAAGGTGTTTTTTTTATAAAAAATGACTAACTAAGCTACGAAATCCAAAATCGCTTTGAAAGCGGCTGGGTGATTCATGGCTAAGTCTGCCAATACTTTACGGTTGAGTTCTACTTTCGCTGCTGCTAATTTAGCGATTAAGCGAGAGTAGGTAGTGCCGTGCATACGCGCACCTGCATTGATACGCGCTATCCATAAACGACGAAACTCACGTTTCTTGCTTTTACGGTCGGTATAGGCGTAGCCCATAGCTTTATCCACAGCATTTTTTGCTACGGTATATACCTTGCTGCGCGCACCCCAATAACCGCGAGCGGCACGCATTACTTTTTTACGACGATGACGAGAGGCAACTGAATTGACTGAACGTGGCATAAATTGATTTTTTTACTAAATTAAAGGATACGCCTTGTAACGCGAATATCTGGATTGCGGCGATTATTGATACAATAATGTTTTGGCTGCAATTGACATTTCTTTGCTGCGCACCCGACAGTTTACAAAGATTTTAGTGTATGTAGTTAGCTAATTAATTAATTAGCTACGGATACACAACAACCGCTCGATGCTCTTGCGGTCTGCTTCATTCACGATAGTAGAATGTGTTAAATTCAATTTCGCTTTTTTACTTTTTTTACGAAGCAAGTGACGCTTTCCTGCGTGTGCGCACTTTAACTTGCCTGTGCCTGTTA
>JAYWGJ010000158.1:0-2625 GCA_043778315.1 Saprospiraceae bacterium
AAACGGGTGTTTGCAGGTATCGATAAACGTTTTGAGTTGCAGCGTATCGAGCGTGTGCGCCACCACTTTTTTGTACGAGTCGCGAAAAGTGATAGACGCGGGCGAGCCTTGCACTTCGTACACGTTATCACTGATAGTATTGAGGTCGGCGGTGATTTTGATGTCCATTTCGCCGCCGTTAAGTACGACCCAAACGTTTTTTGCGCCGATGCGCAACCGATAAACGCCTGGATTTGGTTTTGCTAAATGCAATTCAAAACCGCCGCTTCCGCTCAACGTGCTTTCCTGCAAAGGAACAGCTTGTTGCAAACCAACATAATCCCAATAAATTTGGAGATTATCCGCGTTTTTTATATTGCCATGCAACAGTAGTTCTTCGCTGTTAGCGGCAGTTTTAGTCGAGTTAGAGCAAGCGGTAAAACCTATTGCGGACACGCAGAGACCTATTGCGGACACGCAGAGACCTATAAAAAGTGTCTGAATTTTTGTGATAAACATAAAATATTGATTTTTTAATAATAATTGAATTGCAAAGATAAATAAATGTTGATTGATATTACAAAAAAAAATCCGTTTACACCTTTTGGCATAAACGGATTTGTATAACTACGAAATTGCAACTATGCTGCTACTTCTATCACTGGAATACGCAATTGTTGTCCTGGATAAATAAGGTCAGCGTTCACAATCATCGGCTGATTAGCATCAACGATAAATTGGTAGTGCGCGCCGTTGCCGTACATTTCTTGCGAAATTTTCCAAAGGCTGTCCCCTTTTTGTACTTCGTAAAAACGCGACTCGCCCGCTTCTTCGTTCACGGTCATATTGTTCGTCACCGCCGCGATGCCTTCCACATTACCTAATGTCAAAGTCACTTTTTCCTTCGTCGCTTGGTCGCCTGCTGTACCTTCTACGGTCACGGTGTCGCCGTCGCAAGAGATAGAAACGTCCGTCGCGTCCAAGTTCATACTCATCAATAATTTGTGCAAAGCACCTGCCATCATACCGTTAGCTACATCTGCGCCCATTGATTCTGGCTCTGGCTTCGGTTCGCTTTTTCCAAAAAGTTTAGTACCTACGGTTTTGAGAAAATTTAAAAACATAATCAGGATGAAATTTAATTGTTTAAAATAAAATACGTTAATTAGTAGGAAATGATAAGGTGCGTTACCTTTGTCATTCAACTGCACAAATGTAAGACTTTCCTTTTATATTGCGCTATAATTGCAAAAAAATAATTGATTTTAAGATTTTTTTAATTTATATGTACATTTTATTATATACTTTATATTATATTTTATTATTGCTCAACGGTTTTGCGGCAACGCATATCTTGCTGTATAGTTTGGCACAATTGCATTTGTGTTATTTTTATGTTTTTAAACCAAAAAAATTAGAAAATATACCAATTTTAGAACGCGATTTGCCTTTTATTACTATACAATTACCAATTTATAATGAAAAATATGTAGTGGAACGGCTTTTAAACGCAATTATGGCATTAGATTATCCGAAAAACAAGTTAGAAATACAAATATTAGACGATTCTACCGACGAAACAAGCGATATTATAGTAGAAATACTAAAAAAATATACTAAAAATGATTTTGATGTACAATATTTACACCGAAGCAACCGCGAAGGCTTCAAGGCTGGTGCGTTAGCTGCTGGTTTGATACGCGCAAAAGGAGATTTCATCGCTATTTTTGATGCCGATTTCGTACCTGAGCCTACGTTTTTGCGACAAGCGACACCTTATATATATAGTGATGAAAACGTGGCGGTCGTGCAGGCGCGGTGGGCGCACCTCAATCGCCGCGAAAACCTCCTCACGCGCCTACAAGCGATGCAACTCGACGTGCATTTTAGCATAGAACAAAGTGGCAGGTCACAAAATGGCTGTTTTTTACAATTTAATGGAACAGCAGGTTTGTGGCGCAAAGCCGCAATACACGCCGCAGGCGGCTGGCAATCGGACACGCTCACCGAAGACCTCGACCTGAGTTATCGCGCACAGCTCGGCGGTTGGCGGATAGTTTACGTCGAGCATATCGCCGCGCCTGCGGAGCTACCGACTAGTATTTTGGCACTAAAAGGGCAACAATTTCGCTGGACGAAAGGTGGTGCGCAGTGCGCACGAAAATTATTACTACCCGTTTGGCGTAGCGCGCAACCGCTAAATGTGAAGTTACACGCCGCAGCGCATCTATTAAGTAGCACTTTATTTATTGCGATATTTGTTTTGTTGCTAACCAATCACGCCCTAAATACTCTGTCACATATTACAATAAAAATGCCAATTTATAGTTTAAACTTTTTCATTATCGGCAGTATTGCTTTGTTTTTGGTGCATTATACTGCCAATGTACATAGTCAAAATTACGTTACGGAGGCTTACAGCAGGCGTTTATTCCGCTTTTTGTGCAGTTATCCGCTATTATTATCGATATCGATGGGACTTTCGGTACATAATAATATAGGGGTTTGGGAGGGTTTATTGGGACGAAAATCGGCGTTTGTACGCACGCCAAAACGCGGCGCAACAGCACAAAACAGCTATGGCGCAACGCGGCTGCCGTTCAGCACTTACCTAGAAATTTTATTTTTATTCCTCAATGGCGCAGC
>JAYWGJ010000159.1:0-7160 GCA_043778315.1 Saprospiraceae bacterium
GATGCTAATTGCCCGACTGCTCTATCGCGCTCGATTGTAATCGAGTGAGGAAAGTCTGGACAACACGGAGTACCCTACACCACCTAATAGGTGGGGGGCGCCGTTAGGCGCGTTACAGCGAGTGTAACAGACAATAACCGCCAATTTTGTGACATCACAAAACGGTAAGGGTAAAAACGTGCGGTAACAGCGTACGCCGTCGGGTGGCAACATCAGAGGGGTACAAACCTTGTGGGTTGCAATGCCGTGTATAGCGATGTGAACGCGGCGCGAGTCGCGCAGAATGAGGGCTACTCGCCCGAGTCGAGGGGTAGGCAGCACAGAAGCTTCGCACGAGCGGAAGCGCAAGATAAATGATAGGATTAGAACAGAATCCAGCTTACAGGTAGGCAATTAGCACTTTTTTTTATTTGAAGCGATAGTCGGTGAACTGCAAGCGGTAAGCTTTTTGACCATTAGTGAGGCTATAAGCCACAAACGGTGTGCTTACGTTCGCGAAAATAAAACGCTAAGCTGTAAGCCATAAGGCGTGAACTTATGCTTACGAGTTCGCGCCGAATACTGGTTCTTTCCCTTGTTTTAGACGCGTTCGCTACAACAGGAAATATATATTTCAGAAAAAATAGTATTTACAATATTTACCAGTAATCATGGCTAAAAATAGACCAAACCGCCTCGAGCAACCACCCAAAAAAGCAGCAACTATTCTCGATGCTAACCTGAAATCTGCGCCGCAAGACGCACCGATTGCGCCTACAAAAACGCCTACAAAAACGCCCGTCGCGACTGATTTTTGGCTCAACGCGCTATGGCATAAAATCATTATATTCTGTTGTGGCTGTTTGCTTTACGTCACTACGCTCGGCTACGAACACACGATAGATGACGCTATCGTCATCACCGACAATATGCACACGCAGCAAGGCATAGCGGGCATCGGCGGCATACTCGGAAAAGATACTTTTCACGGCTTTTTTCGCGACGATAAAAAATTGGTGGAGGGCGGACGGTATCGCCCGTTGTCGTTGGTTTTGTTCGCCGTAGAGATGCAGTTTTTTGGCAAAACCATGAAAGACAAAAAAGGCGCGGACATGAAAAGCCCTATGAGCGGCGACCTGATGCGCGGCATCGAGGGCATCGGACATTTTGGCAATATGCTGCTGTATAGCCTCACGGGCGTACTATTATATATGTTAATTTTGCTTTTGTTGCAACGAAATGTGACCGAACCGAGTCGCGCAGCGCACATCATCGCGTTCGCGACAGGGCTGCTATTCATCACGCACCCCGTACACACCGAAGCGGTCGCAAATATCAAGGGTTGCGACGAAATATTGAGTTTATTGGGCAGTTTAGGTGCATTATACCTCGCTTTGAAGTCATTTTACAAGCCAAACGCCTTGTTTTTAGCCCTTTCGGGTGTTGCTTTCTTTTTGGCTTGCATGGCGAAAGAAAATGCCATTACCTTTTTGGCAATTGCGCCGTTAGCGTTCTACTTTTTTAGCAATGCGAGCTTGTCGCAAATAGCAAAACAAAACGCGCCTTTATTTATCGGTGCGGCGGCGTTTATAGCGGTTCGGTCGTGGGCTATCGGCTCGCAATTTGGCGCAACTCCGATGGAATTGATGAATAATCCGTTTGTCAAATTGGGCGCGGACGGCTTGTATCACGCCGTCTCGTTTGGCGAAAAAATGGGGACAATCACCTACACACTCGGCAAATATTTAGGCTTATTATTTTACCCTGCCGTACTCACGCACGACTATTATCCGCGTCATATCGACCTGATGGATTTCAGCAATTCGGCGGTTTTATTGAGCGCGGGCGTATATATTGCGCTGATAGCGGCAGCCGTTTACGGCACTACGCGCCGCTCGGCGTGGGCGTTCGGGATATGGTTTTATTTGCTATCGCTGTCTATCGTTTCCAACGTCGTTTTCCCTGTCGGGACGAATATGGCGGAGCGATTTTTGTATATGCCGTCGGTCGGTTTCGCGTTCACGGTGGCTTATTTATTATACCAATTATTAAAAAATAATCAACTCGTTTTTGTAGGAATTATCAGCGTGAGCGCAATGCTTTTTGGGTACAGAACGCTCGTGCGCAACCCTGCTTGGTACGACAATTGGACGCTATTTATGACCGATGGCGAGACTTCGCTCCGCTCCGCAAAACTACAAAATGCCTGCGGCGGCGAGCTGCAACGCATCGCTACACTCACCGACCGCGAACGCTTGCAATGGCTCGGCGAAGCGGAAAATGTACCCGAACTCGCCGCTATTCGCGCCCTACCCGACAGCAATGTGCGCCAAAAACAACTCCTACAAGAAGCCGTAAAACACCTCGATAACGCGCTCGGCGTACACCCGACCTACGGCAATGCGTGGCTGCTGAAAGGCAACGCTTATTACTATATGAAAAACTATCCAGAAGCGATAAAATGCTACAAAGAATGTCTGTGGTTGCAGGCGGAAGAAGGCAGCGCGAAGCGGAATCTGGGCTGCGCGCTCCGCGACTACGGACGAGTACGCGGCGAGCAACAACACGACGCGGCGGCAGCCGAAACGCTTTTTGCCGAAGCGGTCACTTACTTGCCTACCGACGGCGAATGTTACCGTTTGCTCGGCGTGTCGCGTGGCATACAAGGCAAAAACGATGCTGCACTCTCGGCGTTTCAAGAATGGGCGAAGAACAGCCCGAACGACGCAAACGCTTACGCGAATCTCGCTATCGCGTTGCGCGCAAAAGGCGACGCGGCAGGCGCGGCAGCCGCGCAAGCGAAGGCGCAGCAGTTGAGCGCGAAGTAGGGATTTTAGTGCTTAGGAAAGCGTCCAAAATAAAGCGTCCAAAATAAGTTACTATATTATGACTTGTCTTTCGAGCCAAAACTGCCTTAGATTTATCGTTAAGATGCACAGCAGCACTTCATGCGTTCACTTCGCACAATCGATTTAATATCGCTTTTGCTTGTTCAGCCTCAAATCTGAGCTATACGTTAATCACTGAGCACTGAACACTAATCGTTAATTACAAAACACTAATTACTGAACAACTAATTACTGGACACTATAATTACTGAACACTAATCATTAAAAAAAATGTGTGGTATTGCAGGCATTATACGGCGGAGTGCGGCGCGTATAGATTACCAAAATATATTAGGTGGCTTGTCTGATACCCTGCGGCATCGCGGACCTGACGGCGAGGGCTTCCTGACCGTAGATGCGGGCGGACGTGTACACCTATTTGCAGGTGCAGATACACCTACCGACGTGCGGCACGCCGACCTTCTGCACTGCCCGAAGCATCCTATTGCAGCTTGCGATAATACCAATTTCAGGTTGGGTATGGTGCATCGGCGGCTGAGTATCGTCGACCTTAGCGCGGCAGGGCATCAGCCGTATTGCTGTGTGTACCGAAATAATTTTTATGGCATCAGCTTCAACGGCGAAATATACAATTATAAAGACATACGGACGGAACTGCAAGCCGCAGGCATCACTTTTGACACGCAGACGGATACCGAAGTACTACTAAAAGCCTATATACACTGGGGCGTGCAGATGTTGGACAAACTCAACGGTATGTGGGCGTTCGCGCTCTATGATGCGGCGCGTGAGATGTTATTTTGCGCTCGCGACCGCAACGGTGTAAAGCCATTTTACTATACGCAAACGGGCGATTATTGGGCATTTGCGAGCGAACAAAAAGCATTAGCAGCATTACCGCAATTCCAAAAACGAATTAATAAACAGGCTGTTTTTGATTATTTGGCGATGGGGCGTACCGAAGCAACCGTCGAGGGTATGTTGCAGGGTATCATCGAGTTGCCTGCTGCCCATTATTTGTTGTATCATCTCCCCAAAAATAGCATCGATATACAACAATATTACCATTTACAATACAAAAAAGGCTATCAATACTACCGTAAAACGGCGTTTGAGGATAATGTAGCGGAGGTGCGCGAGTTGTTGTTGGCGGCGGTAGCGCGGCGGTTGCAGGCGGCAGTACCTGTTGCGGCAAGCCTAAGCGGTGGCATAGATAGCTCGGCACTCGTGGGTATGGCTACGGCATTAGGGCAGCAGCAAGTAGCACCCGAGCAGCTTTTGCAGGTCTTCACGTCTTGTTTTGACGGCAGTAAAATAGACGAAACCGCTTGGGCGGCAAAGGTCGTGCAACAGCATTTGGGGCAGGTGCGGTGGCATCAGGTACACCCGACGGCGCATGATTTGCTCGCGCAAATAGAAACGCTTACCTACGCCAACGACGAGCCGAGTATGGCAACCAATACCTACAGTCATTTTGCCTTGATGGGTGCGGTGCAGCGCAACGGCACGAAGATAATACTGGAGGGTCAGGGCGCAGATGAGGTTTTTGGTGGCTATTTTCCGCACTATACCGCGAGTTTGGCGGATAGTATAAGGTACGGTGATATGCGCACTTTGGCGGGCAACCTTGCTGGCAAACGGCATTTTGGCTTTGCCAATCCCACAGCTGCAATTAAATTTATGGTAAAAAACGCAGGTACTTATTTATTTGCGGATACCTATAAAAAAATATTGAAGCGCAACAGCGCGGAGTATCGTCTGCTCCGCGACAACTTCTGGGCGGCACACGCGCACCGCTTAGATTTTATTATAGATGAACACCCGTTGCACCTCAACGAGTTGCTGCACCGACAGTTTACGGGTACTACGCTAAAAGTGCTGCTGCGCGCAGGCGACCGCAATAGTATGCACCACTCCATAGAGGCGCGTATGCCGTTCACAGACGACCGTCCGCTCGTAGAAGCGATGATGAATATGCCCGCTTCGCACAAAATACGCGGCGGCAGGAGTAAACTGCTGCTCCGCGAAGCCGCCCGCGATTTCTTACCTGACGCTATTTATAACCGCACCGACAAGGTCGGTTTTGCTACGCCCGAGCAGGCGTGGCTATTAGAACACGATGCGGCGTTTAAGGCGTATATCACACCCGACCTCGACGAATATTTTGATACTCGGCTACTCCTCAAAAATTGGGACAGTATGGTGCGCAACGCCCCGAATGGCGATACGCGCAAGCTGTGGCGCATGGTGAATTTGGGGATATGGTATAAAGTGGTTTTAAATAGATGATAGTAATTTTAGTGATAAACGATTAACGTTCGGTGATTAGTGCCGTCGGTGAATACATTCAGGTAACGGTGCGGTAAAACTGACACGCGCAGCCCCGCGCACCGCAGTGCAGGTCACTATATGTTCACCCTCAGGCGTACACCCACAAAATATTACGGTTGTAGCTACGTCCGTGTATTTTATTTCCATTCATTTGAATAAATAAACAAAATAAAAACACGGCGATTGAACCTTTTACCTACCTTTGTATCATATTTACATATAATATGTACTTTTTATAATCCAAAATAATTTATTAATGAAATATTCTTACCTTTTCTTATGGTGTTGCACTGTTTGGTTTGCCAATACTGCAACTGCGCAAACGTGTGCGAACTCGTCGCAACGCTATAAAAAACAAGTGTTTAGCCGTATCAACGTCACGCGTGATATTGTATATGAACGCGCCGACAAATACGACCCGCTCAATATCAATTTCCCTGTCGATATTAAGTTAGATTTCTACGAGCCTGCCAACGACCCGCTACAAAAACGCCCGCTATTCATCTTTTTCTTCGGTGGTGCGTTCGAGATAGGCGCGAAAGGCGACGCGGACGTAGTCGCCTATTGCGATAGCTTGGCGCGACACGGCTACTGCTGTGCGGCGGTCGATTACCGTTTGGGTTTTAATATAGCGAGTACCGCTTCGGCTATTCGTGCGGTGTATCGCGCCGTGCAAGACAGCCGCGCGTCGGTGCGTTTTTTCAAAGAAAAATGGAATACCTATAAGATTGATACCACTCAAATATATATGGGCGGCGAAAGCGCAGGCGCGATTACCGCGCTGCACACCGCCTATATGACTAACGACGTAAATACGCCGAACGAAATACACGGCTCACTCACCGAATGGCAAGACCTCGGCTGCCTCGACTGCACGGGCGACTACAAAAAACACAAAGTTGATGTACGAGGCGTGGTGTCACTTTGGGGGGCGGTGTACAGTTTGGGGTACATGAATGCACAAACAAGCGTACCCGTAGCGATGATACACGGCACGTCCGATTTTATCGTTCCTTACGACCAAGGCCGTCCCTTCACGGGCAGTTTACCTTCTACTTTTCCGTGGGTTTATGGGTCGGTGCAGATGAATGCACGGCTCAATCAGCTTGGTACTTACCACGAATTTTATCCGTATCAAGGTTTAAGCCATGTTTTTTATGGTTTACCAACAGGCATAGTGACGTTTCCTAATCAGTATTGGGCAGGTGTATTTGCCAAAAGCCGCGACTTTTTGTACAAAGTGATGCAACACCAAACCGCTACGCCTGCGGGTAACTTGGTGGCTGCTTTTGGTAGCACCGCTACTTATAGCGTACCGCTCAAAACAGGCTCAGCCTACTGTTGGAGCGTGACGGGAGGAACGGTTTTGACGTATAGCAATAGCAGCGCAAGCGCAAGTATTCGTTGGAATGTAAGCGGCACGCGCAGCATCACACTGACCGAAACAGACGCAAAACTCATGCAAGGCAAACCCGCAACCGTTACTATAAGCAGCACAGCGCGTAGGAATACCCTGGCGGTTGCAGATTCAGCGAACTCGTTCACTGCGTTCCCGAACCCGCTCCGAAGCGGCGAAAACATTAATCTAAATATTGGCGTGAGCGAAACGAATAACGCTACAATTATAATCTATGATTGGTTGGGCAAAACGGTGCATACTACTACGCAAACGCTAACCAAAGGAGACAATCACCTCGAACTCACTACCGATAGTCTCTCGAACGGCGCGTACATCATTCGCTTACAAACCGCCGACCGCAACGAAGCGGTGAAAGTAGTGATTGGCGAATAATACCAGCTGAAAATATGCCGTCATCGTTATACAATGAAAATTATTTTTAATTATTTCATCATTCATTTATACCTCAACTTTAACTATTAAAATTTATTTATGGTTATTAATCTACATATCATTAAATTGCAGTAAAACCAAAATATTCTCTTGTTTTGATTGCTTGCATCAACTGTTCACTGTTAATTATTAACTAAAAAAACATGGCT
>JAYWGJ010000160.1:0-2617 GCA_043778315.1 Saprospiraceae bacterium
AAACGGGTGTTTGCAGGTATCGATAAACGTTTTGAGTTGCAGCGTATCGAGCGTGTGCGCCACCACTTTTTTGTACGAGTCGCGAAAAGTGATAGACGCAGGCGAGCCTTGCACTTCGTACACGTTGTCGCTGATAGTATTGAGGTCGGCAGTGATTTTGATGTCCATTTCGCCGCCGTTGAGTACTACCCAAACATTTTTTGCGCCGATGCGCAACCGATAAACGCCTGGATTTGGTTTCGCTAAACGCAACTCAAAACCGCCGCTTCCGCTCAACGTACTTTCCTGCAAAGGAACGGCTTGTTGCAACCCGACGTAATCCCAATAAATTTGGAGGTTATCTGCATTTTTTATATTGCCATGCAGCAGCAATTCTTCGCTGTTAGCGGCTGTTTTACTCGAGTTAGAGCAAGCGGTAAAACCTATTGCGGACACGCAAAGAACTATAAAAAGTGTCTGAATTTTTGTGATAAACATAAAATATTGATTTTTTGATATTGATTGAATTGCAAAGATAAATAAATGTTGATTGATATTACAAAAAAATCCGTTTACGCCTTTTGGCATAAACGGATTTGTATAAATAAAGCGGCAACTACGAAACTGCAACTACGAAACTGCAACTACGCTGCTACTTCTATCACTGGAATACGCAATTGTTGTCCTGGATAAATAAGGTCGGCGTTCACAATCATCGGCTGATTGGCATCAACAATAAATTGGAAATGCGCGCCGTTGCCGTACATTTCTTGCGAAATTTTCCAAAGGCTATCGCCTTTTTGTACTTCGTAAAAACGCGACTCGTCCGCTTCTTCGTTCACGGTCATGTTGTTCGTAACTGCCGCGATGCCTTCTACATTTCCTAATGTCAAAGTCACTTTTTCCTTCGTCGCTTGGTCGCCTGCTGTACCTTCTACGGTCACGGTATCGCCGTCGCAAACGATAGAAACGTCGGTTGCGTCCAAGTTCATACTCATCAATAATTTGTGCAAAGCACCCGCCATCATACCGTTAGCAACATCTGCGCCCATTGATTCTGGTTCTGGTTTCGGCTCGCTTTTTCCAAAAAGTTTAGTACCTACGGTTTTGAGAAAATTTAAAAACATAATTAGAATGAAATTTAATTGTTTAAAATAAATACGTTAATTAGTAAGAAGTGATTAGGTACATTACCTTTGTCAATTATTTAGCACAAATGTAAGGCTTTACTTTCATATTGCACTATAATTACAAAAAAAATAATTGATTTTAAGATTTTTTTAATTTATATGTATATTTTTTACTATATTGTATTAGTATTAAACGGTTTTGCGGCAACGCATATCTTACTGTATAGTTTGGCACAATTACATTTGTGTTATTCTTATATTTTTAAACGAAAAACATTAGAAGATATACCGATTTTAGAAACTGATTTACCTTTTATTACTGTACAATTACCGATTTATAATGAAAAATATGTAGTGGAACGGCTTTTGAGTGCAATAATGGCATTAGATTATCCAAAAAATAGCTTAGAAATACAAATATTAGATGATTCTACCGACGAAACAAGCAATATTATAGTAGAAATACTAAAAAAGTATAATAAAAATAATTTTGATGTACAATATATACACCGCAGCGACCGCGAAGGCTTCAAAGCAGGCGCGTTAGGCGCGGGTTTGGTACGCGCAAAAGGAGATTTCATCGCTATTTTTGATGCCGATTTCGTCCCCGAACCTACGTTTTTGCGACAAGCCACACCTTATATATGTAGTGATGAAAACGTGGCGGTTGTACAAGCGCGCTGGGCGCACCTCAATCGCCGTGAAAATCTGCTCACACGCCTGCAAGCGATGCAACTCGATGTACATTTTAGTATAGAGCAAGCAGGCAGGTCACAAAACGGCTATTTTTTACAATTTAATGGGACAGCGGGTTTGTGGCGCAAAGCCGCAATACACGACGCAGGCGGCTGGCAAGCCGACACGCTCACCGAAGACCTTGACCTTAGCTATCGCGCACAGCTCTGCGGTTGGCGCATAGTTTATGCCGAGCATATCGTTGCGCTTGCGGAGCTGCCGACTGGTATATTGGCACTAAAAGGACAACAATTTAGATGGACGAAAGGCGGCGCGGAATGCGCCCGAAAATTATTATTACCCGTTTGGCGTAGCGCGCAACCGCTCAATGTGCAATTACACGCTGCCGCACATCTATTGAGTAGCACTTTATTTATAGCGATATTTATTTTGTTGCTAACCAATCACGCCTTAAATACCATGTCACAAATTACAATAAAAATACTAATTTATAATCTAAATTTTTTTATTGTCAGTAGCATTTCTTTATTTTTGGTGCATTATACTGCCAATGTACATAGTCAAAATTACGCTACGGAGGCTTACAGCAAGCGTTTATTCCGCTTTTTGTGCAGTTATCCGTTATTATTATCGGTGTCGATGGGGCTTTCGGTACATAATAATATAGGGGTTTGGGAGGGTTTATTGGGACGAAAATCGGCGTTTGTCCGCACACCAAAACGCGGCGCAACAGCACAAAACAGCTATGGCGCAACGCGGCTGCCGTTCAGCACTTACCTAGAAATTTTATTTTTATTCCTCAATGGCGCAGC